>DFBI01000090.1:1638-5240 GCA_002367335.1 Syntrophaceae bacterium UBA3084
GGTAAGCTTTCACCTGGTAGTGACTCAGTTGCCGTAAAATATTTTCCCATAGAAAAGATTCCCCGTTTAGCATTCGATTCCAACATAAAGGCAATTAATACTTATAAAGAGAGCAAGTCTGATTACTGGGCAATTGTCGATTCTTTTTCGGTTGCCGTGAATGAAAGTCACGCCAGCAAAAAAAAGGATCTTATTTCTGACAGGCTTGTTGACATTATTCAAGAAAATGCGGTGGTAATTGTGCAAAACTGGCTTAAAGATATTGTTAAAAGCAGATCAACTCCCACGTATCGATCTTTTGACAGGGGAAAACTATCTGAAAGCACGTATAGCGTTTTGCTGCAATTTACTAAATGGGCGGGGGAATTTCATACGGATAAGCCTGCAAGGAGTATAAATGTGAGGAGTTACTTTATGAGATTTGGCAAAGAAAAGAGAAACGAAGGTTTTGAATTGCACGAGGTTTTCAGCGCTTTGAGCTTGACAAGGAAGTACATCTGGGAATTTGCGCTTTATCACGGTATCTCGTCGAAAAAACCCCTTGATATCTACATGGCCTTTGAATTTGACAGGCGAATGATGATATTTTTTGACAGAGCAACATTTTATACAACGTTGGGTTACATGGATCGAAAAAACTAAAAATACAACAGACCTTCCATGACCATTTGTCATGATGAATGATTGTGGCTTTGATCTATTGCTGTTTTGTATCGTTCATCCCTGGAAGGAATCAGTCGGTTCCTTCAGCCATATTGATAATTTTTTGTTTTGTCTCTTGATTATCGAATGTTTTCCTGATGGCGGCCGACAGGGCATCATTAATTACTTCCTCAATCTTTTCTTCTGAGAAACGGAGATCTTCGAATGTAGGACTGCTCTCAACATTGACTTTAACCCGTGTTTTTGACTTCCGGACATCTGCAAAAATAACGGTAAGCTTGACGTTGGCAGTGTATCTTCTAACAGGCCATTTCTTGACGCAGTCAACTTTAAATTCATGAATATTTCCGCCTATCACTATATTCCCCCATTCTTTCTTAATCGTGTCATCCTGAAGATTCCATTCCGGTGTTTCTGTGGAAAGCTCATATCCTGTTTTACTGAGATAATCCTGAAAGGCATGTGTTACCGCATCGGAAGGCCTGCGGAATTTGGGCAAAATGAGAATTTCAGCGCCGTCGGGTTTCGTAACCTTACCAATCGTCGTTTTGTCATCCACTTGACGCAAATCGTTGAATTTTGAAACAGTAAAGACGAGTTTCCTGACTTTTTCATTCGATACCCGGACTGTATCCACAGGTTCATATTTTATATCGACACTGTAAAGACTTACTCGCGCACAGGAAGCGAGAAAAATTGAAAAACAGAAAGTGATCAGTAACAACGTAACCGTCAATAAGATGGAACGCCTTTTTTCGTAGCCGGATTTTATAGCGAGCTTTTTCATACCCATTTCCCCCTTCTGATTTTTAATAAGAAAACTAAGGAATCATTCTTGCTGACTAACACGCAAAAAGCATAAAAGACAAGAGCGAAAAAAAGTTTTATGAAATTCTCTCAGCTACTAGGAGGCTGTCCGGCCTGAACTTAGGTAAAGTTACTAAATCCGTAACATCGTCAAAAAACACTTTCACCCGCATATCACACCGAATATCCTCATCCTTGCATTCCACCATATTACTCGTCATCAGAGGACCTTCATCCAATTTGACGGCTACCACATTATAAGGAATCTCATCAGAAAATGAAGGAAAATAGAGCTGATGGAAAAAAACCCATGACCATACCTTTCCCTTCCCGCTAAGCTTGATCCATTCGTGATTATGGGAGAGACATGCTGGACATACAGGGTTTGGGGGAAACCATATTTCTCCACAGTCAAGGCATTTTTGCATCCTCAGTTCGTGCTTTTTAAGAGCTGTCCAATAGGGCTTGTCGAAATCGTCCGGGGTCGGCAGTGGTTTAGTATATTGGGTCATCTCATGTTACCTCCTGAGAATATGTGATGAACAAATGGGGGAACTGCAGATGTACTGTACTATCTCACAATCTTCCACTTGCCTGTCGCCACATTCGCCTCTTAACTGACGCACCGCCTCGGCGTGAAGCGCCCATCCCTGCATGTAGCTTTCCGAGCAGTGACCGCCACTGGTATTAACAGGGAGCTCCCCGCCAAGCTCAATTCTACCCCCTCTAATCCAGCGGCCGCTTTCCCCCTTGGGACAAAACCCATAGCCTTCCAGACTGAGCATAACTGTTGGAAGAAAATTATCATAGATTTGAGCGCAGTCAATTTCCCCGGGGCCAACACCTGCCATGGTGTAAACCTGGTCAGCAACCAGTTTCATTGCGTCCCAGCCATAGCCTGGAGCGTGGTAGTACGGAGTGTGATTGGCTGCCTGACCCGTAGCCATGATATATACGGGCCGTTTTTTGCAGTCTTTTGCCCTTTCCGCGCTTGTGACGATAAGGCATACACCGCCATCGTTGATAAGGCAATAATCATAAATCCTGAGAGGGTAACAGATGTATCTGGATTTCATGTACTGATCCATTGTCAGGGGTGTACGCATAACCGCATTAGGGTTCATGGAAGCGAACTTTCTCTGGGATATCGCCAACACTCCCAGGTCCTCCGTGGTAGTGCCATACTCATGCATATGCCTCTGCCACATAAGGGCAAGGCTTGCCCCGGGAGAGGTCATACCAAAAGGAGAATTGTAACTATCAATCATCTGGGGCTCACTGCCATAAGTTGCCCCGGCTGACCAACCGTCATTTCCGTATATGCAAGCCACAACATTTGCCATACCGGTATAGACGGCCATCGCCGCGTACTGAAGAGCAATGCCTGACATTCTACCTGCTGCCTCAAGAACATTGGTCAGCCTGGGGTTTTTTATGCCTGCCATAACACACATCTTGCTGTAAGAAGGAATACGGCTCATTATTACGCCATCTATATCCTCTTTACGCAACCCGGAATCTTCGAGAGCGTTTTCAAAAGCCTCCAGACCAAGAGTGTAAGCATTTCTTCGCGGGTCCCGTTTTTTATATAGAGCCTCGAACGGAGTGTTTCCCACACCTGCTATTGCAGTTTTGTCTCTAATATCTCTCAGTTTCATTATCAGAGCCTCCTTCTCCCGTCATCAATACCCTGAATTCGTTATGCTTCAATTGCAGCAGGAAGTCCAGATTGATGGCCGTGTCCAAAAGCTTTTTTATTATTCCCGGCATCTTTTGTTTTGTCATCCTCCCCAAGCTGTTCTTTGTCTGTATGCATGCTCAGATTATGATTTCAATTAAGAAAACTTCATATTACATAACTGTCTATAATGGCAAGCAATTTTTAAACGATTTAATGAATTGATGCACTCGTAAAAAGTCGTCACTCCGGTGAAAACCGGAGTCCAGATGGTCTGCAATTACCTGAAAAGACTGCAGAATTCCGGGGAGAATTCCGTGGAGAATTCCGGGGACACAATACTAAATTATTGACAATTTATGTCAATCGTGGCATTGGCTGTTTATGGCACGCATAGCACGAATCGTTGTTCCCGGATATCCGCATCATGTAACGCAACGCGGGAATCGCAGGC
>DFBI01000090.1:5284-8789 GCA_002367335.1 Syntrophaceae bacterium UBA3084
TGATATCTGGGCATATTGTTTAATGCCCAACCACACACATCTCGTAGCAGTTCCACTGGAAGAAGAGAGTCTGCGCAAAGCCATCGGTGAAGCGCATCGCCGATATGCCCGGATGATTAATTTTCGTGAGGGTTGGTGAGGGTATCTGTGGCAGGAACGGTTTCACTCATTCGTGATGGATGAACGGTATTTACTGGCAGCGGTCAGATACATAGAGTTAAATTCTGTAAGGGCACGATTAGTTACCGATCCGATAGCATATCCCCGGAGCAGTGCGAGAGCCCATATCGAGAAACGAGATGATGCACTTGTAAGGGTGTCACCGCTGTTAGAGTTGATTTCTGACTGGAATGAATTTCTGAAGGACGAGCTTCAGGAGAAGGAGAAGGAATATCAGGAATTTCACCAGCATGAACGAACAGGCAGACCTCTTGGTAGTGGTTTGTTCATTGATAAGCTCGAGGTGTTGTTGGGAAAACGACTTCGGAAGAAAAAGACAGGGCCAAAAGGTCCATGGAAAAATATGAAGACATGAATAATTTGGTAACGTTCAAAAGTTGTGGCATTTAAAAATATTCACACCAAAATGGTTAGGTCGTGCTCTTTTCCCACGGGCTTCCATTTGCCTTCAGCCATAAGGAGCATTATTCATGATTCAATCGAATAAAGAGGATGGTGTTATGTGATACGAGCATTTAAAAGCTATATGTTATTGATTTGCCGCAGAAAAGTCCCCCGTGCTCCGACGAGCTTTTTGAATACCCATTCTCGCACAGGAAACTTTTCTGTTATCCCGTAGCCATGAACAACAGTTGTATTTGAGTGATGAGAAAATCACAAAAAGATTTCCATGCCACAACTTTTGAACGTTACTAATAATTTAGTATTGTGTCCCCGGAATTTGCCAATAATTTAGTATTGTGTCCCCGGAATTTGGAGTGTCCCCGGAATTTGGAATACCACAAACTGATGGAATAAACACTAAATAATTATCGGAACAATATATTCAATTCTTGATTTATCAGCACTCCTGCGCTTAAATGGCTTTATCTGTTCCTTAAATAAATGATTTTGAGTCCTTCAAGGGTGAGCATATCATCAACTACATCAATGCTTTTCGTTTCGGGCGCTATAATTTGTGCAACTCCCCCTGTTGCTACTACTGTAGGACTCGATTTTGCTTCTGCCTTCATTCGTCCAACTATACCATCTACAAGTCCCGCATAACCGAACATTATTCCTGCCTGTATACTGCTCACCGTATCCTTCGCAATAATTGATTTCGGCTTGCTGAATTCTACCCTGGGAAGCTTTGATGCCCTTTCGAAAAGAATCTCGGATGATATAATAATTCCAGGCGCGATACAGCCCCCCATATATTCCCCTTTTTTTGTTACATAATCAAAGGTTGTAGCCGTACCGAAATCGACAATGATAAGACTGTCTTCATATTTTTCATGAGCCGCAACGGCATTAACGATCCGGTCAGCGCCTACCTCCTTTGGATTATCATAATAAACAGGCATACCAGTTTTAATTCCAGGGCCTACAATAAGAGGTTTTATTTTGAAATATTTTTCACACAGAGGTTCAATAATATTCAGCATGGGTGGCACAACGCATGAAATGATAATGTCCTTCACTGATTTTACCGTCTTCAGGTTAATCTCGGCAGTTCTGTAAAGATTTAATATTAACATTCCATACTCGTCCACCGTGCTATCTACTTCAGTTCTAACACGCCAGTCATGCAACAAAGTATCATCGTCATATAAACCTATAACTGTATTTGAATTTCCGACATCGATGGCTAAAAGCATTATTTATTCCCGACTAAAGAGACATCACCGGCTAGAATGCGTCTCGTTTTTCTTCTATTATCAAAAAGAAGAAGCGCCCCGTAATCGTCAATACCCAGGACTTTACCCTCCTGAACCTCTTCCTTGCAATTTACACGGATATTCCTGTCCTTGATTCCGGAATATTCAAGCCAGGCGCTTTTTATTGAAGTGAACCCTTCCCGTTTATATCTTTCATACCACTTTCCCAGGGATTGATATAAACTGACTGCAAAATCAACTCGAGGGATATCATTACCCGTTTCTTCTCTTAATGATGTAGCGGATTCGCGAATTTCTTCGTGAAAATCTTTTTTCCTCATATTTATATTCAGGCCTATCCCCATTATGACAAAATCAATCTTTCCTCCCGTCGTTCTCATTTCTGTGAGAATACCGCACACTTTCTTCCCTCGGATATGAACATCGTTGGGCCATTTCAATGTAACAGCTTCGAGACAATACGTGGAAAGGTGTTCCGCTACGGCAACACCGGCGGCGAGAGTTAATTGTGGCGCCACAGACGGTTCAACAGTGGGTCTCAGAACAATTGAGGTATAAAGGTTTTTTTGTTGAGGAGATTGCCACGCCCTGTTCTTCAAACGGCCCTTCCCTTTTGTTTGGCAATCAGCTACGATTACTGCGCCTTCAGGGACCCCCTTCTGAGCAAGCGCAGTTGCGTAAACATTTGTGGAATCAACTTCATTCAGAAAATATACCTGATTGCCTATCAGTTCTCCCGAAAGGCTGTCTGCAAGTGTATGTCCGTTAAAATTCATAATCAGCATCTCAGGGATCAGGGGTCGGGGGTCAGTAGTTTTCTATTCAGTGATCACCTTTAGCCTTTATCCTTTGACCTTTAACCTTTGCGGCTTTGCCGCATCAGGAGGGATATGTCAGCCGCAGGCGCTGAATGTGTAATGGCTCCTACCGAAACAAAATCCACTCCGGTTTCGGCAATTTCTTTTACATTTGAAAGTGAAACATTACCCGATGCTTCAACCAAAACCCTGCCGTTAATAAGAGAAACCGCTTTTTTCATGTCCGCGATTTTCATGTTATCAAGCATTATGATATCTACCCCGGAAGATAAGGCTTCTTCAACCTCACCCAGGTCTTTTACCTCTACTTCAACCTTCAAAGTGGGAGGAATACAGTCAAGAGCCATTCTGACCGCATTTTGAATCCCCCCTGCAGCGCTTATATGATTGTCCTTTATCAAGACACCGCCATAAAGTCCAAACCTGTGATTGAAACCACCTCCTGCTCTAACAGCAAGCTTATCAAGATCCCTGTGGCACGGTATGGTCTTTCTTGTATCAAGGATCTTTGCTTTTGTTTCACTAATCTTATCCACATATTTTCGAGTCAGGGTAGCTATCCCGCACATTCTCTGGAAGAAGTTTAATGCAACTCTTTCCGCGGTAAGTATGATATTCAAACTCCCGGATATTTCCGCTAGAATATCTCCCCTGCCAGCAAATTGACCATCTTTACATTTTGTTACAATTGATATATTTTTATCACAAAAGAGAAATACCTCTTTAAAAACATCAGAGCCCGCTACAATTATATCATCTTTTGCGACAACTTGTGCGGTTCCGCTTCCACTACCATCCACAACAGCCAGGGTAGTCAAATCCCCCGATCCAATATCTTCCTCAAGG
>DFBI01000004.1 GCA_002367335.1 Syntrophaceae bacterium UBA3084
GGAGTGTTTCCGAAGCGGCCTTCCAGTTCTCAAGATAGTTGATAAATACATAGGCATCCGCTTCTGAAAGTTTCACGGAAATTGCCCGGCCTATTCCTCTCGAACCACCAGTTACCAGTGCTATTTTCTTTTCAATCTTCATATAGATATAGCAATTATAGATCGTTAATAAAGTTGATCGTTTTTTTCAGAGAAACCATGTCTTCGACATTTAAAGTACTAATATTTTTATCTATTCTTTTTATAAGACCTGAAAGTGTGCGCTTTGGTCCTATTTCAATTATGGTATCAATTCCCATCTCAATCATTTTTTCTATTGTTTCCTGCCACCTAACGAGTGAGTTGAACTGCTTAGCCAAAAGTTCTCTCGTAGTTTCCTTTGAATGCAAGATGAAGGGATCATAATTTGGTATTACCTTTACCGCGCAATCTTTTATTTCGACACGGCTGAGATCCTCCTCAAACTTTTTTGACGCCTGATCCAAAAGACTGCAGTGACAGGGTACGCTGATGGGAAGCTTGACCGCTCTTTTGGCACCCCTTTCCTTAGCCTCAATTATCACTGCTTCTACGGCTTTTGTGTGGCCGGCGATAACAAACTGGTTTGGGGAATTAGCATTTACCAGTTCAACTACCGCTCCATTTGTTTTGTTGATATCCCGGCAAGTGCTTTCGACAAGCCCTTTTGAAGCACCCATAATTGCGGCCATGCAACCGCTCCGTGCAGGTACCGCTTCCTCCAGGTATTTTCCTCTTATGTTCACAAGGGACAGGGCATCGGCGAAGCTGATGGCTCCGGCAGCGTACAGAGCGCTGTACTCCCCAAGACTGTGACCTGCCATGGCTGCTGGTTTTATATCAGCTTCTTTCCCCAGTATTCTATACGCTGCAACAGTCATAGTCAGAACAGTGGTTTGTGTGTTTATTGTCAGATCAAGCTCTTTTTTAGGCCCTTCAAAGCAAAGTTCCGCAATGTTGAATTTGAGAACTTCTTGTGCCTCAGCAAAAGTATCCCTTGCTTCCTTGAATTCCCCGTAGAAATCTTTGCCCATTCCCACGTATTGTGATCCCTGGCCCGGGAAAACTATACCTAGCCTACACATGATCTTTCCATTTCCAAATCTGACGAAACTTCTTCAGGAAAGCTGTTAAGTTGAGACGACTTCACGCCCCTTGTAAAATCCGCAGTGGGGACATGCTCGGTGGGGCAATTTAGGTTCATTGCACTGTGGGCATATGGAGGTTACAGGCGAAGTAAGAGCATCATGAGATCTTCTTTTGTTCCTCCGTGTTTTCGAATGTCTTTTTACTGGGTTTGGCATAAAATAAACCTCTTTTCAGTTTTCTTTATTATAAGTCTTTAATTTTTCAAGAGCTGTGAATGGACTCGTAAACACCATCTGTTTATGGTTACAGCTTGCCACATTAAGATTGATCCCACAAACGGGACAGAGACCCTTACAGGATTCTTTACAGAGAGGCCTGATGGGAACCTGGATGACAATCTGTTCCAAAATAATCGGGTCAAGATCAATCGTATCATTTCTGTAATAACCCAAGCCAAGATCCTCGCCTGTTAACTCTGCCTCTTCATTTTCAGGCATATCTTCAACGGGAAGAAACGTATATTCATATACGGTTTTTATCGGTAAGGTAAAACGCTCAAGGCATCTGCAACACTCAAGATTAATTCCTGCCGTTATGTTTCCTTTGACTGATACGGTCTCCCCTATTTTTGTCACAGAGCACTGACCATCAATCCTGTCAACGGAAAAGCCTGCCTTACCTTTTTCAGGCAGCATTTTACGCAGCCAGTCTTCACTTTTGGAAAACTGAAGCGCTAAACCCTTTTCCGGGATATTTGCTGTACTGATTTTCAAGTCTGCGATTCTTGCCTGTAAAAATATCTCTGAATAAAGGTGCTGAGTTAATTATAAAATTATTTTTTTGTCAAGAAAATTCTATGCATAAAATAATTCATCCCGAAAAGAAATTCAATACATTCTTGACAAATACAACTGTTCATGAGAAGAGTTGCTCCATGTCACAGCAATTAACATACCAGAGAAGCATATTGCCACACATATACAAGTAATCCCCGTTAGATGCGGTTATTCAAATCGGGCTATTTTAAAACCAAATCGAGTTAGTGTTGCAAAAAAGCCACATATCGTTTCGGTTTTTTATTTTACGAATAAGGTGTACTAAAAAATGTTGAAAGATGGAACAGTAAGAACAAGATTCGCTCCCTCTCCTACCGGTTATTTGCATATCGGCGGGGCGAGGACAGCGCTTTTTAACTGGCTTTTCGCAAGGCATAATGATGGAAAGTTTATTCTGAGAATCGAAGATACGGATCAGCTTCGCTCTACAAAAGAATCTACAGATGCAATCCTGGATGCCATGAGGTGGCTGGGACTTGATTGGGATGAAGAACCATATTTCCAGGCCGAACGAGTTAAAATTCACAGAAAAATGGTTCAGAAACTTATAGATGAGGAAAAGGCATATTATTGCATATGCACTCCTGAAGAATTGGAAGAAAAAAGAAAGAAGGCCCTCTCTGAGAAAAGAAAGCCAAAATATGACGGAACATGCCGGGACAAAAATATCGGCAGAACGGAAGGTTCGGTTGTAAGATTTAAGTCCCCCCAGATGGGTGTTACTATCGTTAATGATCTTATTAAGGGCAAAGTCAGATTTAATAATAGTGAACTTGATGATCTTATTATAGAGAGGAGCGACGGTTATCCAACCTATAATTTTGCCGTCGTTGTAGATGATGCCCGGATGGAAATCACACATGTTATTCGAGGTGATGATCATTTAAATAATACACCAAGACAGATTCTTCTTTATGAAGCTCTGGGATACAGGGTCCCCGAATTTGCCCATGTTTCTATGATATTGGGCGCCGACAAAGCGCGGTTGAGCAAGCGCCACGGTGCAACTTCGGTGATGACTTATAAAGAAATGGGTTATTTACCAGAGGCCCTTGTAAATTATCTGGTAAGGCTGGGCTGGTCCCACGGTGATCAGGAAATATTTTCCGTTCCCGAATTGATAAATTTATTTACCCTTGAGAACGTCGGCAAATCTGCCGCCGTTTTTAATCCGGAAAAACTCCTCTGGCTGAACCAGCATTACATAAAGGAAAGCCCTGTAGAAAAACTGGCAGAAGAGACGCGTCCGTTTTTTGAGAAATTGCAATTGAACGTATCGGATATACAGTATGCAAAGCAGGTTGTAACCGATCTCAAAACGCGATCAAAGACCCTGGCGGAAATAGCGGATTCCAGTGCTTTCTATTTTAAGGATGAAATAGAGTATGATAAAAAGGCGGCGGAAAAGTTCCTTAAAGTCGAACTCGCAGAACACCTCCGGACAGTGGCAAAAGAATTACCACTATTGAAAGATTTTACAAAAGAAGGGATAGAAACTTTTCTGAGAAGCCTTGCAGAAAGAAGAGAAACAAAACTCAAGTTTATAGCCCAGCCGATAAGGGTAGCCATTACAGGTAAAACAGTAAGTCCCGGGATCGATGAAGTTATGATAACTCTGGGAAAAGAGAAGGTTGTGCAGAGGATAAACAGGGCCTTAGAATATATTGATAAATACAGAAAATGAAATTTAGCCTTGACTTTTCAGGATTATTTGTCTAATCCGAACCATTCAAAATCAGCTCACTGGGGAATCGTCTAGCGGTAGGACTCAGGTCTCTGGAATCTGCCACCCGGGTTCGGACCCTTGTCCCCCAGCCATGGTCCCATCGTCTAGCGGCTAGGACGCCGGCCTCTCACGCCGGAAACCGGGGTTCGATTCCCCGTGGGACTACCATGAATATTATTAAGGGACTGGAAATAAATAAGTCATTGGAATTCGCGCTCTGATTTAGGTTAGGGTTGGTCGATCCGATTGAACAAAACCACAGAACTAGCAGAGCTAATTTGAGGATTTTGTGAATGAGGAGCGGCTAAAGATGGCCTGAAGCAGGGATGCGAAAACGATGAGTTATTAATTTTCAGTCCCTAAAGGGTTGCGAAAGATTCGCAGCCCCTTTTGTTTTGCCTGAAATTTAAATGCCAACCCTGTCTCTCCCCATGATACCAGGCGCTCTCACACTCTATCCTTAATCGCCTACCCATCTTTATTACCTATCAGAACAGGCATCATAAGTCAAACGGAGACTTAACCCCTTGCTTTTGACCCCTTGCTTTCTACTTGTTTTCCCGATATTCAACAATATGAGAAGGAGGTCCAAAAGAGGGTTAAGGGTTGGTATATTACCTGGATGCTTCTCGTTTCAGTTCATACAGGTGAACATCCTGCTGTGGAAATGGAATGGAAATACTTTCGGCATCGAAACGCTCTTTGATTTTTTCTTTCAGATCAAAGAATAAAGTCCAGTAGTCCCCTGTCCGAACCCAGGGGCGAACAGCAAAGTTCACGCTGCTGTCGGCAAGCTCTAAAACACCGACTGTCGGAGCAGGATCCTTCAGGATTCGATCATCATTTTTAAGAATATCATACAATACTTTTTTTACTTTTTGGAGGTCATCGCTGTAGCTCACTCCGAAGACCAGATCCAGGCGTCTGCTGTCTTTAGCTGAATAATTGACTATATTGTCTCCTGTTATCTTGGCATTGGGAACAATGATTGTTTTGTTGTCCACGGTTCTGAGATGAGTCGTAAATATGCTAATTTCTTCAACCGTACCCATGGCTCCCGCTCCCTCGACAAAATCACCCAGCTTGAAAGGACGGAAAATGATCATGAGAACACCAGCAGCAAAATTTGCAAGTGATCCCTGAAGCGCAAGGCCGACAGCAAGACCGGCGGCACCAATAATCGCAATAAATGAAGTGGTCTGAA
>DFBI01000003.1 GCA_002367335.1 Syntrophaceae bacterium UBA3084
GGAATTCGCGCTCTGATTTAGGTTAGGGTTGGTCGATCCGATTGAACAAAACCACAGAACTAGCGGAGCTAATTTGAGGATTTTGTGAATGAGGAGCGGCTAAAGATGGCCTAAAGCAGGGATGCGAAAACGATGAGTTATTAATTTTAAGTTCCTAAGACTGTACAGATATTTTACGACATAACAACCTGTAAAATTGATAATAATAGATGTTTTTTATCCTGCGTAAACCTCTGATATGGTATGAAGAGGAAAGGAGGAATAGCTCTTTTCATTTCTCTCTTCTCCGTTAAAATAATGAACGACTCTCCAACATTCTTCATGTGCTAAAATCTCCTTTAGGAGAAGATTGTTCAATCTATGGCCTGACTTATAGGCTTTGAAATGACCAACAATAGGCATTCCCAAGAGAAACAAGTCACCAATAGCATCTAAAATCTTATGTTTCACGAACTCGTCAGGAGATCTTAGTCCCTCTTTATTAAGAACTTTTTCATCATCCATGACAACGGCATTTTCCAGAGAACCTCCGAGGGCCAATCCCCTTGCCTGAAGGTACTCAACATCCCTGAGAAAACCAAAGGTCCGGGCAAAACAAATATTTTTTTCATACATTTCAGGAGAAAAAACCATATGATATGATTGTTTTTCAACTACCGGATGATCGAAGTCTATATCGTATGTAATTTCAAATTTTGATGATGGTAAAAACATGGCTTTTCCTTGTTCATCACAAACCGAAACGGGTTTTTCAATTACCATAAATTTCCTTGGCTTACTCTGAATACGTGTTCCAATCTTATTAAACAAATCAACAAATGGACGAGCACTTCCATCCATAATAGGAATTTCAAATGAGTCAATTTCAATGATGGCATTACTTATTCCTACACCTGAAAAGGCAGAGAGCAAATGTTCAACCGTAGAAACCCTGGTTCCATTCATGCCAAGGGTGGTGGCAAGTGTCGTATCAAAAACATTGTGTAGTCCAGCATTTATTTTATTATTTCCCGGTAAATCACGACGACAAAAAACAACCCCTTCATCAACTTCGGCTGGTTTGATAGTCATGTTGATCTTTCTACCAGTGTGTAAACCTATTCCGCTGCACTTAACCGCAGTTTTAATTGTCTTCTGCAAATACATCGCTGTTCCTTTAAAATAATATCCAAATTTTATAATGAAATTTAGGTATTTTCTGCAATAAATATACCATATGGAAGAAAATGACAGTACAACACCTTTATGATTGTAACTGGTTGGAAATACAGATTATTACATTAAGGTTAGCAGAGTTGTCATAAAAGAGACTCAATCCTCGATAAAAAACGTGTGTTAAAAAAAACACTATATTGTAACAATTATCCGATTTTGGCCTTTTTATAAAATCTTTCTTTCTCGCTATATATACACCCACAATACTGTTGCCTGTACATACCCAGTTTTCTGGAGGTTTCAATTCCCTCTTTCCAGCCTTTTCTAAAATCCTCATAATGAAACGCAACATTATATTCCTTTGCCAGGCTGTTTCCTAAATTTGTGATCATGTTGTGATCCTGGAATTTACTGTAGAGTAACGTTGATGTAAATCCGTCAAAATGTCCCTTTCGTGCAATATGCGCCGCATAACTTAATCGTGAATAATAACAATAACGACACCTGTCCTGCTCCCTGAAGACCACATTTCTAAGGAATTCCTCCATGGGATATTCGTCAGATACTATTATCTTCAACCCCACATCTCCAGCATATTTTTCAAGTGTATCCAGCCGTTTTTTGTATTCGGAATATGGGTGGATATTGGGGTTATAATACAGGCCGTAAACGTCATTCCCCCTTTCCCGTAATACCTTCAACGGGTAAATAGCACAAGGTGCACAACAGATGTGAAGGAGTATTTTCATGGCAAAACATTCATAAAGAATTAAGGAATTAAAGGGACTTAGGTTTTTATACAATGACAAATTCCAAAGCTCAAATGTCAACTAAAATCCCAAATCCCAATGACAAAAAATTTGACATTACGGCACACTCCCTAATTTCTAATTTCTCAAGTTAATTTTATTGTCCGGCATCAAAAAAGCTCTTTCTGGTTCCTTTCAACCCACTTTCTTCCAAAATGTTCATAGGCAATCCTTGTAGCTACTCTGCCTCTTGTTGTCCTGTGAATGAATCCTTCCTGGATGAGGTAGGGCTCATATACATCTTCAATCGTTGTCTTTTCCTCGCCTATTGTTGAGGAAAGACTGTCAATGCCTACAGGTCCCCCATCAAATTTATCAATCATGGTCAACAATATTGTTCGATCCATATGATCAAAACCTTTATAATCTACTTCGAACATTTCAAGGGCGCGAATGGCTATTTTTTTATTAATCATTCCTTCTGCCTTTACCTGGGCATAATCCCTTACACGTCTCAGAAGACGATTGGCTATCCGGGGCGTGCCACGCGAACGGTGAGCTAATTCTGTTGCTCCGCCATTATCGAGATTGATGGATAATATCTTCGACGATCTTCTGAGAATAACTGAGAGTTCTTCAGGGGTGTAAAAGTCGAACCGAAAACTCATACCGAATCGATCACGCAGGGGTGAGGTCAATAGCCCGGCCCTTGTCGTCGCACCAATTAATGTAAATCTAGGAATCTCCAGTTTCATGGAACGGGCAGATGGTCCCTGACCAATAATAATATCTATATGATAGTCCTCCATGGCAGGATATAATATTTCCTCGACAACATGAGAAAGCCTGTGGATTTCATCAATAAAGAGAACGTCATGCTCATGCAGATTGGTGAGTATTGCAGCTAAATCACCAGGTCGTTCAATCACCGGGCCTGATGTTACTTTGATATCGACGTCCATTTCCCTTGCAATAATGTATGCAAGAGTGGTTTTACCGAGACCAGGAGGACCATAAAGAAGAACATGATCAAGCGCTTCGTTTCTCCCTTTTGCTGCTTCGATAAATATAGAGAGATTTCTTTTAATCTTCTCCTGTCCGATATATTCTTCAAGGTTTTTGGGACGGAGAGAAAATTCGAACCCCGTTTCTTCTTCAACACATGCAGGACTTATGACGGAATCTTTTATATCCATGTCTCTCTTACCTATAACGACTTTATGTGCAACATCTTTCTGTAATGGCAAATGTCAAATTCCCATTAGATGATCAAAATTCGAAACCCGAAGCACGAAATACGAAACAAATTCGAAATTCAAATTTTCAAATAGAATAGCAATAAGAACTTAGGATGTATCTTTAGTACTTTTTTCGGTCATTTGAATTTTGGAAATTTATTATTGTTTCGTATTTCGGATTTCGACATTCGGATTTTTTAACTCATACTATGATTTTGGTCATTTTTTATTTCTGCTTAATCTCTTGACCGCCTCCATTATCCTGCCAGTATCTTGAGTGACGTCTTCAATAAAACATCTAAAGTCACCGGTTCTGGAAGGTCACTAATAATCTTATCGAGAGTACTCCCGGCTTTATTACTTTTATAACCCAGATTGATCAGAGCGGAGAGAGCGTCCTCCCTCACCTGTTCATTCTCGTCCATTCCATCATCAATCCGTGATATCTCATCTTCCGGACTGATCTTTATTACTTTATCTTTAAGCTCGAGTATCATTCTCCCGGCCATTTTTTTTCCAACACCAGGTATGCTCACCAACCGATTCAGGTTCCCTTTGGAAACAGCCCTTATTAACTCTTCGGCAGAAATACCCGAAAGGATATTCATGGCCAGCCGGGGACCTATTCCTGTAACAGAAATCATCAACTGGAAAATATCCTTTTCTTTATCAGTATTAAATCCAAAAAGACTGATTGCGTCCTGTTTGACGTAGGTATGGATGTTCAGAGTAACAGATCGGTTGGTTTCAGGAAGTTCATAAAAAGTAGTTAAAGGAATAAATATGCGGTATCCTATTCCATGAGCATCCACGATGACGTGGTTGACGGATTTATAAATTAATGTACCGTTTATACGAGCAATCATTTAAATAGACAATGTCTTTAAAAAGTTTATATGACAGATGGCAACGGCAAGAGCATCTGAGGTATCCACAGGTGGTATTTCATTAAGATTCAAAATCGCCGTAACCATTTTCTGGACCTGGCTCTTTTCAGCTCTGCCATATCCTACAACAGCTTTTTTAACTTCAAGCGGAGTATATTCAAAAGTTGGGATACTGTTATGCGATGCCGCCAGAATTATAACTCCTCTCACATGCCCCAACTTTATAAGGCTTTTCACGTTTTTACCATAAAAGATGTCTTCTAGTGCAACGGCATCAGGTGTGAAAATCCCCATAATCTCGATTAAATTATCATATATCTTTTTTAACCGAACCGACAAAGGTTCATTACCCTTTGCTGTTATCTCACCGTCAGTGACACTTATGATTCCCTGCCTTTTTTTTTCGACCACACCATATCCGGTAATTCTAGACCCCGGATCTATACCTAGAACAATCAATTTCGTATCCCTGATTATAATTTGTTATATTGACTGGCTCAATTTTTCCATAATTGCATCTGGTATGTCAAAATTGGCATAAACATGCTGTACATCATCATTGTCTTCCATTTGTTCCATAAGTTTCAACATAGGCATTGCTTTTTGTTCATCCAGTTTAACAGTAGTCTGAGGAATCATACTGATCTCATCAAAAACTTTTTTAATCCCGGCTTTACCAAGGGCTTCCTTCACATCTTCAAATGCATTAGGCTCCGTGATCACTTCATATTCACTTTCCAGTTCCACTACATCTTCACCACCAGCATCCAATACCAACTCCATTAAAGTATCGTCATTCACATCTTTCTTATTAATTATAATGCTCCCCTTCTTCTCAAACATCCATGAAACACATCCATTTTCTCCAAGATTGCCGCCGTGTTTCGAAAATATATGCCTTATTTCAGCAACAGTCCTTTTTTTGTTGTCAGTCATTACCTCAACCAGAACAGCTATCCCCCCCGGGCCATAACCTTCATAAACAACCTCTTCATCATATAAAGCACCTTCCAATGCACCTGTTCCTTTTTTGATAGCCCTTTCAATATTATCTTTGGGCATGTTTTCCGCCTTTGCCGCCATCACGGCCTGCCTGAGCCGTGCATTTCCCTCCGGATCACCACCTCCAAGTCTTGCTGCAAGTGAGATTTCCTTTATTATCTTTGTAAAGACCTTCCCTCTCTTTGCATCAGCGGCACCTTTTTTCCTCTTTATTGTGCTCCATTTAGAATGACCTGACATAACAATATGACTCCAGACAAAAATTTAGTAGGGCCTGTTTCCCAAACAGGCCGAAAACCAGGCCGATGAGAGTATCTGCCCCTACAAAACTGTTTTATTGGTTTGATTGGCTCTATCAGTTAACCAATAAAACCGATTTTCTCTCTTTGTACCTTATGGCTATAACACAGACAAATACTTCATGTAAAATAAAAAAAGCCCCTCCAACAATCTGAAGGGGCTACATTAAATTCGGCAGCGTCCTACTCTCCCACACAGTTACCCATGCAGTACCATCGGCGCTGAAGAGCTTAACTTCCGTGTTCGGGATGGTAACGGGTGTTTCCTCTCCGCTATAGCCACCGAAAAAATATTGTCATGATATAATGACAACTGCATATCACAAATGCTTAGGACAAGAAGCCTTACCAAAAAGAAATATAATTATGGTCAAGCCTCACGACCGATTAGTATCAGTAGGCTCAATACGTTACCGCACTTACACCACTGACCTATCAACCTCATAGTCTTTAAGGGGTCTTCAGTCACACTGTTTCCAGCATGAAGGGATATTTTATCTTGAGGTGGGCTTCCCACTTAGATGCTTTCAGCGGTTATCCCTTCCGAACGTAGCTACCCAGCGATGCCACTGGCGTGACAACTG
>DFBI01000181.1 GCA_002367335.1 Syntrophaceae bacterium UBA3084
GTTTTCCAGGAACGGACAGTCCATATCTGGTTTAAACCAACATCAGTAACTGCAGTTGTCGCTTCCGGCATGGCTTCCTGAACCATACCGATGAATCTTCCCGGCTGACCGCATCCGTTGAAAGGAATTTCCTTTTCAAGATTTTGTTTTTCTGTGTGTATTCTATTTAACCATCCGGTTCTGCTTTTCTTTTTTACTAATGGAAGAAGCTTGGTCAGGATTTCTCGGATCTCCCCGATTAATGATATATCTGTTTTAATATTTTTACCTATAGATGTGGGATCTATATCAATCTGGGCGATGGTGGCAAGTGGAGCAAATTCATCAACATCTGAGGTACTGCGGTCGCTGAATCGAGTTCCTGCCGCGAGAATAAAATCTGATTGATGTATGATGCGGTTTGCCGCTTCAAACCCGTGTGTACCTATGAAACCAAGGTTATAACCATTTGAGGTGTGTACGGATCCAATACCCATCATTGTGTTAACAAAGGGGATTTGACCTTTCTCAACCAGTTCGGTCATCTCGGTGCATGCATTACCCAGTTTTACGCCCCCGCCTATAATAATGATCGGTCTTTCCGCTCGATTTAATGCCGTGGCGATTTTTTCCAATTGCTCATGATCTTTTTTGATACCGTTATTTTGCTTCATTGGTGGCCGAATATCTCTTTCTTCCTTGTCCTTGCACTTTGCGGCCAGAACATCTTTAGGAAGATCTACGAGTACAGGTCCAGGCCTTCCACTTTTCGCCAGTTCAAATGCCTGTTTTATGGTGGATCTCATGTCTCTTTCATTTCTCACAAGAAAACTGTGCTTTGTGATAGGCATTGTAATACCGATTATATCGGTTTCCTGAAAAGCATCACTTCCCAGAAAGCTGGTGGGTACCTGTCCGGTGAGGGCAACCAGGGGTGTAGAATCCATGAAAGCCGTTGCTATACCGGTCACAAGATTGGTGGCCCCGGGACCTGAGGTTGAAAGGCAGACTCCCACATTGCCTGTAACCCTGGCATAGCCGTCCGCGGCATGGGCGGCTGCCTGTTCATGCCTCATCAGGTAATGTCTTATCGGGTTTTTAAGCAGACCATCGTTAATGGGTAGAGTATTAGCGCCCGGGTATCCAAAGATGATCTCCACGCCTTCCTCTTCCAAAGTTTGTAAAAGTATTTCAGCGCCTGTCTTTTCCATTTTTATCCTCACTAAATTTTGTTTGTATTAAAATAAAAAAGCCGCAAACTCTCACGAGATGCGGCTTTTTAAGCATAAAAAAGCCGCGGGCTTCAGGGGCCCGCGGCTCATCTTCCATTTAATTTATCAGAATGGCCGAGCAGCGGTCCCCGTAGCTACGACTACGACTACGTTTACAACGCTGACCAACACGGCCACTAAACTGTCTTTCCTGAACTGTTGAATCATTGACAATCCTTTTGTATCGAAGTTACGATTCACTCTATATAATAAATCCATTTTGTCAAGCTAAAAAATTCCTTTTGTCAGAATTTAAACCCGGACAGGTATACGCTCACGGGACTCTGAACTTGGCGCGTTTACCAATTCAATCACTTCGACACTGAAAAGCCATGAAATTTTATATTTATACACCTCTCTATTCTCAAGGGAAATTATTTTAGGAATAAAAAGACGAGGCATTTGTAAAAGGTTTCACTTTGAGGGGATGTTCCTCGAATCTCTCCTCGAATTTTATTTTAGAAATAACATGTCTCAAAATCCATCTGCGATGGATTTTGAGACGTTTGCAAATTTTGTAAATGTCTCTGTATAACTGTCATCCATTTTCAGGACGGGTTAATATTTTATATATTCTTTCGGCGTGTTTTCCGCTATATACTTGACGGCATTGTATATGCGGGTTCTTACCGCTTTCTCCATGGGGATTTTGGCAAAACCGCCCAGGCCACCCGCCATACCGGCAGCTCCACCGAATCCTCCCAGAAAGCCTCCGAGGTCCACATCTTTGGCTTCACCTTCAACACGAGTGGCCGCCAGCACTTCCGATGTGTGAGTATCTACTATACGTATGTCCATAGCCATTGACGATTTTTTGAAAGCGCCCTTTGTACGAGGGAAGCTGCATCTCCTCCCCGGTGTCAGTCTTGGCAGTAGGTTTAACAAGATTTTCCATACATCCAGCAGTCATTAGACTGCCAATAGAGCAAACAAACTTAACGTCCATATTTTTTTATTCATCAAACTTACCTTCCTTAAATGTACTCTACATCTGAGCATAAATTTTTCTTCGCCAGATTCCAATAACCTAACCCGGACAAGCCGGAACCAAACAAAATATATTTTTATCACGAAAAAGAAAATTTAATTTCGCGCTTTCTTTTTCCTTCGACAGGCCTTCGGCGTAAGCTCATACTTCATGTAGATTCCTGGGAGATATTGTTAATATCTCAGCCCCTTTGAAGGTAATCAAAATGGTGTCTTCCAGCTTTACGACTTCACCGGCAGATTTCCACATTTCAAGTTCAAGCGTTACCACATTTCCTTCTTTTAAAACTTCTTGATTGTTTTTGTGAAGTAATGGTGGCTCATTCAACTCGAGTCCCACCCCATGTCCGATAAAAGACACTTTGTTGTGAGACCCTCCCAGCCGCATAAAATAGTCTTCAATCTTTAGCTCAGCAGCGAATTCCATCGCCAGGTTATAGACATGATCGCACCTGAGCCCGGGTTTCAAGGACAGAATGATCCGATCGGCTATCTCCTTCATTCCTTCATAAATCGATTTACAGCCTTCAGGTGACTTTCCAAGTACATATGTTCGGCTCTGGTCAGAATGATACCCATGATAGTAAGTGGGGATATCTACAACAATCATCTCCCCTTTTTGTATTTTCTTCAATGAAGCGCCAAGGGGAATGGAAGAACTCAACCCCACACCGGTGATAGATTGCATTTTACCCGCAATTTTCGATAAATTTGCACCGGATGCGACGATCCCGCGACCCATTAAGAAATCAAACTGACGAATAAAATATTGTCCCTCATTCCCTGCCCGCCTGTGCGCATCTTCTATTTCCGAGGATAGCTCCAATTCAGTCATGCCTTCCCGCAACACATCCAAAATCCTGAGATGTCCCTGATGAACAATACGGCAGGCCTCGCGTATATTTTCTACCTCTCCGGCATCTTTAATCTTTCTTTGCTCCAGGATCAGATTCGATATATCAATGATCTCAAACTCGGCAAAAAGTTTCGATACTTCAAAATACAAAGTGGTTGGAATTATATCTAACTCTAATCCTAAGACACCACTACCTGCCCCCCACGTTTTCAACATTTTTCTTACATCTTCATAACCTCTACCCAAACTCAGATTTTCAGGATCAAGCCACGTTTCTCCTCTCACAAATTCCAAACCTCTAATTACTATTAAATGATAATTCTCTGGTGTAATAAGCAGGATTGATGGCTGTGTTGTGCCGGCAAAGTAATAGATAGACTTAGAGTAGCTAAGCAAAATGACATCAACACCAGTATTTGACATTTGTTTCTGGAGAGAGACTATTCTTTTAGAAAAAATTTGATTTCCCCATGTAAACATTTTATTCATTCATGAATTCCTTCCTGAAAATAGAAAAATAGAGTGGTATTATTTAGACTTTGGTTTGAATTTTGATTTTCTGCCAGTGGCACCTTGTGCTAGAAACAGATGCTTGTCGTGCAACTGAACTGTGAACCTTAGTAGTTACTCTTTTTATCTACTCTCAATTAATTTCAAAGTCTTTTTTATTAAATCCGGTTGTCTGAGATAGTAACAACGCGTTGTGCCTTCTCTGCGGCAATCAACGATACCTTGTGCCTTCAGAAGGGTAAGGTGTTGTGAAACATTTGCCTGGCTCACACGGACACTGCTTTCCACCTCACCCACACACTTCTCACCCTTTGCCAGTTCCTCCACTATTTTGAGCCTGGTCGGATTTCCCAGTGCCTTGAAAAAATCCGACATTTTTTCATAATCTAAATTAGCCATATAGCCCTTATATACAAGTACATTAATGACTCTGTTGATTTAATGCTAAATTCAGCGATTTTTGCAAAATGGGACGCTCTAACTATGTGAAATCATTGACAGCAAAAAGTAGCTTTTTCATGAAATCGTACTAAATAAACAGAGTCATTAATATAATGCTAATGTTTTTATATACATTTTTTGTTTATTGTCAAGCAACCCCAATGACCCAAATCCACCGCCTAAGAAAAGATATGGATATTGGGGTTGTTAGAGGGAGCAGGCTGAAGCATTGCAATCTTCTCGCGGGCATTAATCAACAACTCCATCGCCGGATTGGTTTCGGTTAACCGGATTATTAAACTGCGGGAACGTTTTGTTACACGTCCAGGAAGATTAATAAAGGAA
>DFBI01000180.1:0-2778 GCA_002367335.1 Syntrophaceae bacterium UBA3084
TTATGCACTTTTATACACATATTTTCGGCATGTGTCAATAATCATTACTTTGTTTAAAATGAAAAGATTAACGATGTTATTGGAGATATTCATGACAAACTCTTAATGCCTCCAACACACTTGCATGCTGCATTTACAAGGGGATACATGCACTGACTACATTAATCATTTCACCGATAGATTTACCTCCTGACAAACCGCCTCCGGGAAGAACGCTCGTATCTCTGGCAAAGATAAGCTTTAACTTTACTACGCTGGATCCAGGCATTCCCGCCGGATGTGTATCTGTTGATGTTTCTGTTCCTACAAATATTTCACATCCTGCTTCTTTTGCATATCTTTCAGTTATTCCTGCAGCAGCAAAGGCCTCTCATTGATCAAAGTTGAGAATACACCTACCGCACCTATGTTATAGTGGGTTGGTGAAAACAGATTTGCTCCCACAATTCGCGCCTCTGAACTACCTACCGAAGCAAGCATGACACCACTTGGCCTGCTATCAAAAAAAGAGGGTCTTCTCCCATTTAGTTGGAGAAAGCCTGGTAGATTTTAAGAGTAAAGTATCGTAAATCATGGAAGCCGTAAGCCTTACGTTTGATAACTTTGATTTTGTTATTCACCCCTTCCAGCTTACCGTTATGGATGACTCTGTTGATTTAATCCGCGACAGGCCAAAACAAGACTTAACCTGCTGAATATACAAGAAATAAACGAAAATAATGCTTGACTTGTATGGACGCATAATGTAGTGTAACACACTAATAATATTTACATATCCTATTATTTATGAGGTTGCCATGTTTCGTCCGACAAGTACCCAATCATCTCTTTTCGAGGCTGATCATTATTTCTCAGGCATTCTTTCCAGAGACGACTGGAGTTTCATTTTTAAAGAAAGAGTGCTGCCCCTTGTTGACGAAGAAAGATTTCGTCATCTGTATTCCGAAACCGAAGGAAGACCGAATGCCTCTATAAAGACCATGATATCCCTGTTAATCTTCATGGGCAATGAAAAATTGACATGGCGCGCCGGCGAATACTTGTTTCCCAGACGTATCGACTGGTTGATAGCCACATGCACACCCATGGGAGAAGCCCAAATAGACCATACGACACTTTTCAAATTCTTTCAGCTCCCGGAAAAAGACGATAGCTGCCGGGAGATGTTTGTCAAAATCACGGATGCTTTTATTAAGGCCTGCGGCACTTCCGTCAAGATGCAAAGGACGGATTCGTTTTACATACATGGCTGGCTCTGGACATTATCGCGATATGGGCTATTTAAAGAAACTATTCGGAAATTCCTGCAGTCATTACGAAAGCAAAAGCCGGGGTTATATGAATCCATTAAAGGGCAACTATCACGGGAATATCTTGAAAATGATTTTGACATCACAGAGAAAGACAGAGAACTTGCCCAGAGAAAAGTCGCCTTGATGGCGAAAGACCTGTACATTCTTCAATGTGCCTTTGAAAATCACAATCAGACAAAGCACTATGAGACATTCAAGATATTATCCAGGGTGTTTACCCAGCAGTGTGAAGTAAAAGATACATCGGATGTAGAACCTGAGATTATAATAAAAGAGAAGCCCGACAAGGATACAATCTGTACACCACATAATCCTCAGGCGCGTTATGTCCGCAAGGTCAAACAGCGTGTCACAGGCGATAAAGCCTTTGTTACAGAGACCTGTTCTTCTGAAAACAGGACTCAGTTCATCACAGATGTTGAACTTCTTCCAGCCACTGCCTCCGATTCAGATCAGCAGCCCGATATACAGCAGCGGTTGATTGACAATAACTTCAAGCCCGAGAAACAATATGGAGATGCCGGATTTGTCAATGGCAAAACGATTCTCAAATCCGAGGCAAACGGAATCTCTCTGGAAGGTCCTTCTGCCGGTCGCTCACAATCCTTCGAGACATATGAACAAAAAGACCGTCCCCTGGACGCAGGCGATTTCGATATAAGTTTTGATGAACAAACCGGTCCCGACTTGTCGGGACGTGTAAACAAATGTCCGAAAGGTCAAGTACCGACAGAACAGAATCGAAGTGAAAAAACGGGCAAGATTCTCGTTCATTTCGATGTGTCTGTATGCCGTGCATGCCCTGAATCGGAACGTTGTCCGGTCAAGATCGGAAAAAGAACAGCGACAGTTACAATCGATGAAACGGGATATACAGGAGCGGCTCGTCACCACAAATACATGAGTGACAAAGAATACCGCAAGGAATGTGCGACAAGAGCAGGGGTGGAGGGTACTGTTTCAGAATTAACACGTGCGCACGGTGTGAGGAAATCTCGTCACAAAGACAGAAACAGAACGAGTTTACAATTAATATTTGCTGTCCTTGCCTGTAATGTAAAGCGCTTCATCCGTCATGGACAGCAACATGGCTATCTGGAACCGGCAGTTCAAGGATGCTGCTGAGTCAGACATCCGTTGTCAGCCAGAACAAAATGGCGATACATGCGGCAGGGGGTGAAAGATGTGCTATATTGTCAATATATCCAGGTAGTTACAATGTTTCCGACCGCATGGCTGATCATTGTTAATATGCGGGGACGTTTTCAGAGAACACCCAATACGAATAATGCGATTTCGCTCATCAACAAAATTTTCAAAGAACTTTTAAAATAATGTCAATCCATGGTGCATGCTGCGTTTTTCAAAAACTTGCTAAACCAACAGAGTCATGGATAGGGTAATCGCAGCGGCTAAGGATACCATATCGGTGTCGTTCCAGCATTTTTGCGAAGGCGGTCAATGA
>DFBI01000180.1:2796-3392 GCA_002367335.1 Syntrophaceae bacterium UBA3084
TGTCCAATGCTTTGCCGGCCCAGGTGCGTGATCTGATAGAATAAGTGCCATAAATAACTGAGGTCTTTTTGCACAGGGAAGGCCCCTTTCTTATCAACCCCGTGAATGGGCGGAACAAGGGAAAGCGAACCGGTGGCAAAAACCAGTTTCTCATACCCAACAATCTCTCCACCTGTAAGCGACACGACCTTCTTTGACCTGTCCAGATCAATGGCATCACCTTTAATTAACTCTATCTGGTTACTCTACAAAACACGATCGGGTATAATATTTTTTTCAGGTGTAGCTACCGTGCCAAAGATATAGGAAATACCGCATGGAACTTGTACTTTAACCTCTTTTCTGATCATAGTAATTGTTTTATCGGGATAGTGATTTCTACAGCTCATACCTGCTGAAATCCCCATCGTTCTTCCTAACCCGGATAAACTGAAATTTCGAAATTCGAAGCACGCTCGACTTAGCGTTCGACGGTTCGACTGAGCTCGCCGAAGGCTGAGCTCACGCCGAAGTCTTACGCCGAAGCCATTTTTGCCTGTCTGCGTGCAACGCACAGGCAGGCACAAACTTTACAATTAAGGAACTAAGTGCTCTAG
>DFBI01000180.1:3401-5200 GCA_002367335.1 Syntrophaceae bacterium UBA3084
CACCAAATTTAGCCAGTATCTTTTTTAAATCTTCACGAGTGAATTTCCATTTGAAAGGTTTTGCTATTTTTTCATATTCTTCCTGAAAACCGAGAATCCTTCTTTCAAGGTCTTCGAGGTTCTTAAAGTCGTTTGGCGTAAGTACTTTTCGCTGTAACACGGAGAAATAAATTTCAATCTGGTTAAGCCAACTGGCATGGATTGGCGTATGTATTTGAATCGCATTGGGGTACCAGGTTTTGAGACGGTCAATAGACGTTTGCCCCCTGTGCGAAGAGCCATTGTCGGTTACCCAAAAGACCCGATGGGCAGATCGATACGGTTTCTGTCGTATAACAAGGTCGACCAGTTCGTGAAAACTTTCGATGCCTGTAGTGTTGCAGCACAACCCGAAAATTTTGGCCCGTTGAACATCCCAAGCCGCCATGTACGCCAAGGCTCCCATTCTTTCATATTCATGCTCAACCCGGCCAAAGCGATTAGGTTGCGGGGTGGTTACAGGCGCCAATCGTCGCCGAGCTTGAATGCTGGTTTTCTCGTCAGAGGAGATAACAAAATCGCTTTTACCCAGGGATTTGCCTTCCCAGTAGCCGTGATACAAGTCGAGAACCCTTGCGGCCTTTTGTTCAAAATCCGGATCTCGCAGCCAAATCCAGCTTCGGTAGCACCAAGGACGAATAGCATCTTTGCTCAACCAGCGCCAGATCGTTTTACCACTGATGGAAGCCACAATCCCTTGGCTTTCTGCTTGCCGGGCGATTTCTTCATGGGTGAACCTGGAATAAGGAAGACCGAGTTCTTTGGGCAACTGGCATGCAAGCGCTTTGATGGCAACAATAATTTCAGGGGAAAAAAGCGCCGGGTCTCCCCCGCCGTGGCCTTTCCTGGAGACCAGCCATGCGTTGGTTAAAGAAACGTTTTCGCCATTTGGAGACAATTTGTCTTGGCAAATCAAGACGTTCACCGATTTCTTTATTGGGGAAGCCCCCAGCCGCCAGGAGGACAATTTTGGCCCGCACAACATCACAGTACGGTGACGTATACTTTCGGGCAATTTCCTGTAGCCGTTTCTTTTCATCGGTGGTCAGTATAACTTTGTATGGGCTTTTTCTCGGCATAATTACCTCCTTTTTGAGAAGTAATTATGCCATATAAATTTCAGAAACGCAACCTCAATACGTCATTGTATTTATGCCAACGTGTACTTAGGGACTAAGATAACAGCGTCTCTTTTTCTCATACAAATTTTTTCCTTTGTTTATTTAATTTATCATAGTATGGTGAATTTGACTTATTGATCAATTTGAAAAAATATCAAATATGAAACCAGCACTCTCCCTGATTTTGCCAATATTTTTTCTGATATGGCACTTGAAAATTAGGGTAAAAAGGTGTATTGTCTTACAGGATAATACTCATTCGTGACTCTGTTTATTTAGTACGATTTCATGGAAAAGCCACTTTTTGCTGTCAATGATTTCACAGAGTTAGAGCGTCCCATTTTGCAAAAATCGCTGAATTTGGCATTAAATCAACAGGGCCATTCATATTGGAATTTATTTCTCTTTTTTTGTTGACAGTGCCTCATACGACTTTAACGAATTTTTTTCGAGACAAAAACGGGAGACTTTTGCAGAATGTTCAAGTTCAAGGAAGGCGAAAATTCTAACCACAGGAATATATTGGATATTTCGAGGATTAAGGTTTGAGCCTGACGCCGAAATTCGGCGAAGGGGGGCGTTTTGCAAAGATCTCATGATATTTCTTTCTTTTTCCCTTTCATATAAGCATCTATGACA
>DFBI01000086.1 GCA_002367335.1 Syntrophaceae bacterium UBA3084
CGGGAGGTCTCGTTACTGCCATGGGACCAGTTTTACGTAACCGTGGGGGAAAATGGATAGGATGGCTTGGTACGCAAGAAATGCCGGATGATGCTTCCTTGAATAACATTCTCTCAAAATCGTCTGAAAAACTGGGATATACCCTTATTCCAGTCAATCTTACCAGGGAAGAGATCGAAAAATACTATTACGGATTCTCCAACGAAATTCTATGGCCTCTGTTTCATGATTTCTTATCAAACTGCAATTTTGACCCTCAGTATGTGAATGTCTACCGAAAAGTTAATCACAAATTTGCGCAAGCTATTGCTGAACGTACCGATGAAGAAGATTATGTATGGGTTCAAGATTATCTTCTTTTTTTGGTGGCGCATGAATTGAAAGAAATCGGTGCGCAAAGAAAAATCGGGTTTTTCCTTCATACCCCTTTTCCCCCACTGGATATCTTTATGAAGCTCCCGTGGCGCTTCGAAATGCTTGAAGCCATACTCGAATATGATTTACTGGGGTTTCAAACAGAGCACGATAAGCAGAATTTCCTCAGATGTGTACACTATCTACTGCAACTCAAAGCTGCTGGGAAAGGGAACATGAAGAAAATCGTTACTAAAAAAGGCGAGGTTCGTATCGGAACTTTTCCAATCAGTATCGATTTCAAGGAGTTTGCAGAAAGTGCTGCTACTGAAGAAGTAATGGAAACTGTAAGAATCATACGCCGGAACCATGGAAACAGACAACTAATTCTTGGAGTAGACCGTCTTGATTATACCAAGGGTATTCCTAATCGTCTGCGTGCTTTTGCAGACGTATTGGCACGCTACCCCAAAATGAGGGGAAAAACAGAATTCATACAGATTGTGGTACCAAGCCGGGTGGATGTAGACACCTACCAGGCACTCAAGCAGGAAATTGAAGCGCTTGTTGGTGAAATCAATGGCCTGTACGCAGAGGAAGGATGGACGCCAGTTTACTATATGTTTCATCCTGTCAGCCGTACAGAATTACTTGCATACTATAGAGCATGCGAGATAGCTCTTATCACGCCATTGAAAGATGGCATGAACCTTGTTGCCAAGGAATACTGTGCAAGCAACATTGATGGAAATGGTGTCTTGATCCTGAGCGAATTTGCCGGGGCTGCTGCAGAGCTTCATAATGGCGCGCTTCTGGTCAATCCCTACCACATAGAACATGTTTCTCAGTCAATTTATCAGGCATTTTCAATGGAATTAGATGAGAAACGAAAAAGAATGAAAAAGCTGAGAAGAGCTATTTCTAAAAATGACATTTTTCACTGGGTTAACTCGTTTGTTGGGGCAAGTGCAAACGATTCCACTAATATTCCGGAAATTGATCTTTTTGTGCCAACGCCATAATTAAAATGGGAAGGGACCACTTTCCGAAAAAAAGGGCTTAATATGTATGCTCTACCACGAATTCCTAAAAGCAAAAGAGGCGGGGATAACCCCCGCCTCTTTTTGAAATAAAAACTGCTGTCTGAGTTTAGTGCAGATATCCTACTCTGGTTTTACTTCTTCAAAATCCGCATCTACCACGTCATCATCATTTTTGGTTGCTCCACCGGGTTGCGCTTCCTCGCCTGCAGAAGCGCCGGCATCTGTTCCAGCTTCCCCTTGTTGTGCGGACGCTTTGGCATACATGGCTTCGGCAAGCTTATGCGATGCCTGGGTTAGTTCTTCCTGAGCGGAACTAATGGCGCTCGCGTCGTCTCCCTCCATCGCCTTCTTAAGCCTGGACATGGCTTCTTCTATTTTTGACTTATCGCCAGCGTCTATCTTGTCGCCCATTTCCTTCATATTCTTCTCAACACTGTAGGCAAGTGCATCGGCCTGATTTCTCGCTTCAATTAAATCCTTTTTCTTTTTGTCATCTTCTGAGTGAGCCTCCGCCTCCTTGACAAGTTTTTCTATTTCTTCTTCAGAAAGTCCGCTTGAAGCAGTAATTCTGATGCTCTGTTCTTTGCCGGTACCAAGATCTTTGGCGGAAACATGAACAATACCGTTGGCATCGATATCGAAAGTAACATCAATTTGAGGAAGACCTCTCGGTGCGGGGGGAATACCCGTCAATTCAAATCTGCCTAATGTCCTGTTGTCCCCTGCCATGGGACGTTCACCCTGAAGTACATGAATACTCACGGCAGGCTGATTATCTGCCGCCGTGGAGAATGTCTGACCCTTTTTTGTCGGAATGGTGGTGTTTTTTTCGATAAGTCTTGTCATAACGCCACCCAGTGTCTCGATTCCTAAAGAGAGCGGGGTCACATCAAGAAGGAGAACATCCTTCACATCTCCCGTTAACACACCTGCCTGAATGGCTGCTCCGATAGCGACCACTTCGTCCGGATTTACTCCTTTGTGGGGTTCTTTCCCGAAGATCGCTTTCACTTTTTCCTGCACACGGGGCATACGCGTCATTCCACCGACGAGAATGACTTCGTTTATATCGTTTAGTGTAAGCCCGGAATCCTTCATGGCTGTCCTGCATGGAGGTTCAAGTTTGTCTATAAGATCTTCGACGAGCATCTCCAATTTAGCCCTGGTAAGTTTCATGTTTAAGTGTTTGGGGCCCGAAGCATCAGCAGTAACAAATGGCAGGTTGATATCAGTTTCCATGGAAGTGGAAAGCTCCATTTTTGCCTTTTCTGCCGCTTCTTTAATCCTCTGGAGCGCCATCTTGTCGCTTCTCAAATCGATCCCCTGATCCTTTTTGAATTCATCGGCTATGTAATCGATTAATTTTTGATCAAAATCCTCTCCACCGAGATGGGTATCACCATTGGTGGACTTAACCTCGAAGACACCATCACCCAGTTCAAGGATAGAAATGTCAAAGGTTCCTCCGCCGAGATCAAATACGGCGATCTTTTCATCCTTTTTCTTATCAAGACCGTAGGCGAGTGATGCCGCTGTCGGTTCATTAATAATTCTCAAGACGTTCAATCCTGCAACCTTCCCTGCATCCTTGGTTGCCTGTCTCTGTGAATCATTAAAATAAGCAGGAACCGTAATTACAGCGTCCGTTATCTTTTCTCCGAGATAATCTTCCGCAGTCTGCTTCATTTTTGCCAGTACCATTGATGATATCTCAGGTGTGCTGTAATTTTTACCCCTGACACTTACCTGTGCATCACTGTTTGATGCTTCCGTGATCTTGAAAGGACTGATGGTGATGTCGTGCTGTACTTCCTTGGAAGAATATCTCCTTCCTATGAGCCGTTTTATTGCGTAAACGGTGTTTTCAGAATTGGTAACCGCCTGCCTTCTGGCAACCTGCCCAACTAATCTTTCACCACTTTCAGAAAATGCAACCACTGATGGTGTGGTTCTACTTCCTTCCTGGTTGGTTATAACGACCGGATCACCACCTTCCATTATGGCAACACACGAATTTGTTGTTCCCAAATCAATTCCTATAATTTTACCCATTTTGATTAAACCTCCTTAATCTCTATACTACTATTATATTGTCTGTTTTTCTCTCGATATATTCTTCGAAATGGATACCTTAACAGGCCTTAACAGCCGACCGTTTAACAAGTAACCTTTTTCAAATTCTTCAACAATTTTGTTATCTTCAAACTCTTCAGTTTCTACCTGCAGCACGGCTTCGTGGAAGTTGGGATCAAAATCCTTACCTGCTGCATCTATTCTCTCAACTCCATGTTTTTCTAGGGAAACAAGAAGCTTGTCATATATCAGTTTCAGCCCTTCCACAAATGCGTCAAAATCTTCCGAATTGTAAGCATGATCTAATGCCCTTCCCAAACTGTCCACAACCGGTAATATGTCTTTAATTAACCTTTCATTTCCATAATTGATGGCATTTGCGCGTTCTTTTATGGCACGCCTTTTGAAGTTTTCAAGATCAGCCGTTACGCGCAAATACTTATCGTAATTCTCGGCAGCTTCCTTTTTTGTTTCTTCTAATTCCTCAACAAGCTTTTCTTTAGATTTCGCGGGTTCCACCTCGATGTCCGGCACACTGGCCTCCTCACCGGATTCCGTCTGAATATCTACGCTTTCTTCACCCTTTTCCTTAGTTGATTTCTTTGCCATACCTGCCTAATAACTCCCATATCTTCTAATTTTCAACTTTAAACTCGAAACTCGAAACGTAACTCCTATTCCTCGGGTTTTTGAAACAGTTTATAGTCCACCATCTGACAAATTACATGTCCTATGGTAATGTGAACTTCCTGAATGCGGGGAACGCTGTTTGACGACACAACGAGTGGATAATCCACGATTTCTTCCGCATTTCCTCCGTCCTTTCCTGCTAACGCAATAGTTATCATTCCCAGCTTCTTTGCTTCATTAAAAGCTTTTATCACATTAGGCGATGAGCCGCTGGTGCTTATTCCCCATGCTATATCTCCAGGTTTCCCTATTGCTTTTATCTGTTTTGAGAATATATCTGAGAAGGAATAATCGTTACCTATACTCGTTATGACTGAAGTGTCAGTACTAAGGGCAATAGCAGGCAGGGGCGGCCTTTCGATAATAAATCTGTTTACAAATTCTGCTGCCAGATGCTGAGCATCTGCCGCACTTCCGCCATTACCGAATAGCAGTATCTTTCCCCCCCCTTTTAAGGCTTCTGTTATAACTTCAACAATCTTAACGATTCTGACGACATTCTCATTCACAAAAATTTCTTTGAGATGACAACTTTCCTTAAATATTCCTATGATAATATCTTCTATATCCTGCATTATTCCCCAGCCGGGTTAATGGTTTTGAAAATAATATAAGAATCGATCTTCCAGATGTCAAGAAATGGAAGATGAATGATGTAGTTTTGACTACCTTCAGAAGAATTGCAATGGGGGGGGACAAACTGTGTTATGCGCGTCTATTTCAACAATAACACCGGGCTTCAAAGTGAAACCTTTGCCTAATCTACAAAGGTTTCACTTTATTTACGAATCCAGGTCCTTAGTTTATAAGATTTGGCAAGAAAGTTATTATCTCTGGGAAAACCATTAAAATGATAATACATATGATGTAAGCAGGTAAAAAATAAAATACTCCCCTAAAAACACTGCCCAGAGACACATCTTCAGCCAGTCCCGCAACTACATAGGTAGTAGCCCCTACAGGTGGCGTTACCGCACCAAGGGTTGTTACCACCGTTATAGTTACCCCGAACCATATCGGATCATAACCAAGCGTTAAAGCCACCGGATAAAAGATCGGAATAGTAATCAGAAGCAGGGCAAGGGCGTCCATTAAGGCGCCACCTATGATGTAGATAATAAAAATGATTGCCATAATCACTGCCGGAGCTACTGGTAGTGAGGCAACCCAGTTTGCAATGTCAAAAGGTATTCTGGTCACCGCGAGGAATCGGCCAAAAATAACCGCACCCGCAACTATGACGATAACCATACATGATATCCTTAAGGTATCCGCGATTGAGGCGACAAATCCTTTCCAGCTCAGCCTCCGTTCTACAAGACTGATCACCACCGCAAAAAAGGAACCTGCCGCCCCCGCTTCCGTGGGAGTAAAAAAACCAAAATAGAGCCCTAGCATTACCAGAAGAAACAGGGTTAAAATTTCAAAGGTACCCGGGAGGGATTCAAGTTTTTCTCTAAGGCTTGTTTTGGGCCCGGCAGTGCCCCAGTCACCATTTACCCGGCACATGAGATAGATGGTTATCATAAAGAGTACTGCCAGAATAATACCTGCCGAAACGCCACCATAAAAAAGCCTGGCTATAGACTGGCCGGTGTACAGGCCGATAACAATCAGGACCACACTTGGAGGAATAACGACGCCGAGTGTAGATCCGCAGGCAATGGCGCCGGTGCTTAAAACCGGATCGTATTTATACTTATTCATCTCGGGGAGGGCCACCGTGGTCATGGTGGCAGCGGTTGCTGCATTGGAACCACAAATGGCGGCAAATCCGGCGCATGCCATAACCGTGGCCATGGCAATGCCTCCCCTGATATGTCCCATCCATTTATAGGCAGTATTATATAATCTTTCATTTACCCCTGAATAGAATGCTATCTCACCCATAAAGATAAAAAGGGGTATTACAGTGAGACCATATTGGGAGAATGTAGTCCACAGGTCAGCGCTTACCATATTGAGGGCCGCCTTAAAGGATACGATATAACAAAACCCGCAGAAACCCACCACTGCCATAGCGAATCCAACCGGTGTTCCCAAAAAAAACAAAACGAGAAGAAGAATAACTATTCCAATTATTCCCACGAGTACTGAGCTCATTTATCAGGCTCCTTTTTGCTTGACGAACAATTTCAAGAGGTCAATTAGCAAGACCAGTGCAAGAACGATACAGCCAAAGGCAACCCCATAGGTAAAAGGATAAAAGATGATCCTCAAGGTCTCTGTTACCTCCCCTGTTTGCCGAAGGGTTGTGGCCCATTTGGCAATCTGCCAGGCCGTAACAGTAAAAAAGATCATGCAGATGGAGTAATTGATGCTATCCAGGATCCTCCGGGTCTTTTTCGAGAATTGAGTTACTAATATATCTACCGCAACATGACCTCTCTTAATCTGTGTGTAACCGAGGGTAAAGGCGACAACAATGGCACCGAAAAATCCCATAAGTTCAAAGGTACCCCTGACCGGCGCCCATACAAGCCTCAAAAATATATTGGAACAGGTAAGAAGTACCATTCCCACTAAAAATACACCGGCCATCCAGACAAGTGTCCGGTTTAAAAACCTGCTGATCTTATCGAGAAGATCCATCTCTTTCGCCCTCCGGCTTTAATAGAAAAAAAGGGCAGGCTAATTTTTCTATAAATCAACAAAGTGACCTGTCCCCTTTTCCTTAGAATCGAGAATGATACTCCCTGGCCACCCTTATATCTTGTAAAATCGCCCTCGCCGGCAATCCTTTGGCTTTGGCACTCTTGATCCATCTTTTGGTTATCGGGCTAAGCAATTTATTCCACTTTGCCAGATCTTTCTTTGTTAATGTCGTAATCTCGATATTACAATTTTTCTTTGACCATTTAACTGATTCATTTACGTGCCTGTCCATGTAGTTCCCAGTCCACAACGCCTGTTCCGCTCCCAGATCGTCCATTACCTTTTGTACGTCTTTTGGCAGAGAATTCCATTTTTCAAGGTTCATAACAACGGCAAATGGATAAACCGGTCCATTAAATATCGTCACGTATCTGCAGGATTCCGCATACTTGAAGTCCATAAGGGTCTCAAGGGAAGATGCCGCGCCCTTCACCACCCCCTTTTGAAGGGCTTCGGGGGTTTCTGACTGGGGCATGCCGACCGGCGTTGCGCCCAATGCCTTCAAAACCTTGGCAACTCCTCCTGATGCCCTCAGTTCCAAGCCCTTAAGGTCGCTTAAGTTTCTTACCGGCTTCTTGGCGTAGATATTTGCAGGCGCACAGGTGAACATGGTAAGGACCTTAACCTTTGCAAATTCCCCGGGATTATATTTTTTATACATGTCCCATAGGGTCAGGCTGGCTGCTTTTGCATCCGGGAAGCCAACGGGCAGGGCAACAGCATTGGTTACCACAAACCTGCCCGGCTGATAGGCCATACAGAGACAACCGATATCCGCCTGCCCGGCTATGACGCCATCAAACATGTTCTTGGCACTCAGGAGAGTACTACCCGGAAAGGTATTAATTACAACTTTTCCGCCAGTGCGCTGCTCCACTGCTTCTTTCCACCTTTCCATCTGCACGCATGGGAACGTCGGAGCCGGCGGAAAATTAGCGTAACTTAATGTTATCGCCCCCGCAACCACCGATACAGGAAATAATGAACCAGCAAACAGCAGTATAACCATCAGTACCGCAATCCTGAAAAATCTTTTTCCTTTCATTTTTCACCTCCATAAAGTTTTAATCTTGTAAATCTCTCACAAAATGTAGTGCAGTCCTCTAAGGTTGCCTCATGTTGAACAAGGCTAAGACCTTGCGCTACAGTCATAATCTAATTTCTTGAGGCCCCTGTCTTAAAACCTTTTAAGTTCATTTCAATCCGGTCTGGTTGGGATGACTTTCTGATTATTGTTTCCATTACTCCTTCATCACAAAAAAGGTTGCCCTCTTTAACAGCATATCCCAGAAGGACGAGATTCGTGACAAGAAGTGACCCGCATTCCTTTGCCAGCCCGGTTGCATCAATATTGTAATACTCTCCAGAGATATCAGTATTTACAAATGACCTCCCTCCGGGCCCTATGAAGTTCCTGTAGATGTCGAGGTCCGAAGCATTGATAAATAATCCGACATCGCATTGTCCCATGCGGATCAAAGGACTCTTGAAGGGTCCAACCTTGACATGCGATACAACTGTTCCACCTCTCATGGCCATACCGTGCGTTTCTGAAGTCAGGACATCAAGCCCCTCTTCTACGGCTGCCTGTGCAAAAAGCCTGGTCAGAAAAAGCACACCTTGACCGCCAATGCCGCTTACAATGATCTGCTGTTTCATTTTTTGCCTCCACCTTCCGCGATGATTGCTCCGACAGGACACACATGTTGACATACACCGCATCCAATACAGATATTCTGATCGATAATGACCCGCTCCCCATCCGAATCGAGAACAAGGGCAGGACATTCAAAGTTGTTAAGACAGTATTCGCAGCCAGTACAATTTTCTGTTATTTTCATAGAATAAACAGGCTGTGCTTTCATGGCCTCTCTATCCAGGACGCAGGGATGTTTTGATATAATTACAGCGACACCCCCATCTTCACTGCGGCAGTATTGGTCAGCTTCTTTGAGATAGGAAGTAAACGTTTCTAAATCATAGGGATCGCATTCTTTAAGAAACCTGACGCCACAGGCCTTCACAAGATCGGGGATAAGTACAGGGGTCCCCCTTGTTCCATCGGCCATAATACCCACTTCCGGTGTCGGTTGATTGCCTGTCATTGCCGTGGTGGAGTTATCCAGAATAACCACGATAAACCGTGCCTTTTGAAAGACGGCATTGATCAGGCCCGGAATCCCCGCATGGAAGAAGGTGGAATCACCAATGGTCACCGCGATGGTGGGAAATTTTTCATTATCCTGGGCATACGCATGGTAAAAACCTGCCCCCTGGCTTATACAAGCACCCATACAGTGACAGGTATCTACGGCGCCAAGATTCATGCCGAGTGTATAACAGCCGATATCACTGGGAAAGATTCCCTTCGGAAATGTTTCCTTGATTGCGTAAAATGCCGCTCGATGGGGGCACCCCGGACAGAGGGTTGGTCTTTTCCCTTTTATTTGTTCGGGAGAGGCACCGGTTTCCAAAGGTATTTCAAGGAATTTCTTCAGCACATCCTGAATGATATCCGGTGTCAATTCCCCCTGATTGGGAATTAATTTTGAATTTCTTCCATTGATTTCAGAATTCGTCAGTTGCATCTCAATTACAGGATAGGTCTCCTCAATAACGAGTATCTTTTCGTATCCGGAATTTATTTTACGAGTGAATTTCTTGTTCAGAGGGTATGGCATGGTAACCTGGAAAAGGTCTATTTTCCCTAAGAATTTCATATCTTCCAGAAGATCGCAGGTATGGGCGAAGGCCACGCCGGATGATATTATGCAGTGCTTGCTCAATGAGCCATCACCTGGAATAAGTAATGGTGAAAAATCTTCTTCCTCCAGTATTTTGTCAATTTTATCGTTTAAACGATGGTGGAGGTCATATAAAAATTGTGGCGTTGCAACCCAGCGCCCCGGGTCTTTCTCAAAATCGGCAGTCCTTTCCAGTCTTTCAGGAAGCAAACATGGGACATTCTGCCTGGCATGGCAGATACGGGTGGTGGGACGGAGCATGACGGGAATTTCATATTTCTCGGATAGCTCAAAGGCCTTCCTGACCATCTCTTTTGCCTCCCTGGGACTGGCAGGATCAAAAACGGGTATCTTCGCGGAAAGTGCGAACAAGCGGCTGTCCTGCTCAGTCTGGGAGCTGTGGGGACCGGGATCATCGGCTACAATAACAACGAAACCGCCCTTAACCCCAAGATAGGCGGAGCGCATGAAAGGATCTGATGCCACATTCAGACCGACCTGCTTCATGGCCACGGCGGATCTCTTGCCGGTATAACTGTTCGCCAGCGCTACCTCATAGGCAACTTTCTCATTTACAGACCACTCTATATGCATTTTAATTTCTGCTTCTCTGGAAAAATTAACGACTGATGCGAGAATCTCCGATGCCGGAGTGCCCGGGTAAGAAGCGGTAAGTGTACATCCGGCTTCAACCACTCCTCTGCCAATCGCTTCATTTCCCATGAGTATTTTCTGTTTTGTCTGATCCATGATTTGACTCCTGATCTCCATTTTCCCCATAAAAAAAGCCGTGGACATTGAAAATTGTCCACGGCTTTTAATAAAAACTCTGTATGTCTAAAATTCCTGCAGGTAGCGGACAGTTTTCCCCCTTTTATTTATCGACTGCCACCACCAGAATGTTAAACTATCCTTTTTTATATTCATATCGATTAAGGTTTCTTACTCACTTTGCAGCTGACTATCTTAATTTTACATAAAAAGTCAAGAAAAAATTTTCTTTTTTAATCCCTGTTATCAAAAAGCCTCCTGGTTTTTTTCGCTGTTCTGGGAAGAGACTGATAGTCAACTATATCCACCTTCCCACTTACCAGCATTTCCTTTCTGATATCTCTCTCGATCTTCATGGCAAGCGTTTCGTCCCCCTTTGGATCATTCTTCTTTTCTCTTTCCACCGTTATGGTCATGTAGTCTTTGCCATCATCTCCTCGATTGAGATAAATCTGATATTCACTGCTGATCTCAGCCTGTCTGGAAAGTATCTCATCTATGTGGCTGGGGTAAATGTTAACACCACGGATAATAAACATGTCATCGGAACGTCCCAATATCTTGTCGTGACGGGGAAGAAAAGATCCGCATTGACAACGCCCCGGTATTGATCTTGTTAAATCTCTCGATCGATATCTGATTAGTGGTGTCCCCTCCTTTCGGAGCGTCGTGTACACCATTTCTCCCACTTCGCCTTCAGGAACAGGTTCCAGGGTCTCAGGATCGAGGAGTTCCATTATATAATAATCGGCCCAGTAGTGGATCCCTGTATGATGGATGCAATCCAAACCTGTTCCGGGGCCATAAAGCTCTGTCAGGCCGGGAATGTCAAAAGCATGCTCGGCACCCAGCAGGTTTTTGATCTTTCTTGTGATGGCATCGCTTGATCTTTCAGCTCCAAAGATAACCTTTTTTACATTAATTTTATTCTTGAGCCCCCGCCTGTCCACCTCTTCGGCCAGAAGGAGCGCCATCGATGCTGTGGAACAGATTACTGTTGTCTGAAAATCAACGAGAAATTGCAGCTGCATATCGATATTGCCCGGTCCGGCCGGTATGGCAAACGCCCCGAATCTCTCACAGCCGAGTTGAAAACCGGCACCCGCGGTCCATACGCCGTATCCCACACATATCTGGACCCTGTCTTCCTTTGTCAGTCCCGCCATCTCGTAACACCTGGCAAACATATCGGCCCAGTCATCCACATCCTTCGCAGTGTAAACCATAACTTTTCTTTTGCCTGTTGTCCCCGAAGATGCGTGCATTCTTACAATCTTCTCAAACGGCACGGATATGAGCGGCCAGGGATAGTTATCCTGCAGGTCTTCGGCGGTTACAAACGGCAGTCTCTTGAGATCATCGAGGCTCTTAATATCGTCAGGCTTAATACCCGCATCATTGAACCTCTCACGATAAAATGCAGATCCTCTATAGGCATGATTAACCGTCCACTTCAATCCAGACAGTTGAATAGCATCCAGTTCTTCTTTGCTTTTAATTGTGGGCATAAATGATCTTTTCATTGAATCCATCCGATACTTGTAAGTGTTGTTCAATCTGGTCTCACTCTCTGACGAAAATGGTCATGTTAATTTGAAAAATAACCAAGCGAACAGCACCATTACCACAAATAAGCTTGCCAGCAAAGATATATTGAACAAAGCGCTATAACCAACGACAAGTTATGCAGAGCATATACCTGTATTTATAATGGACAAATCATTTTTCCAGAGGAAGAAGTTGACAGCAAAGCATTTCAAAGTATAAAAGAGGTACTTACATGTAGAAAACATCGGTCATTCACCCCAGACCCTAAGTAGGGCACACAATTGATAGGAGATACAATGGATCAAAAATTAGAAACGAGAATTAAAAACCTTCAACACCTTGCGAAAGGAACATTATTGTATAATCTGAAGATGGAATTGGTGGATATAAAGGATAACCAACTTACCATGACAATGCCCGTTACACGATCAGTTCATCAACCTTTTGGTTTGCTGCATGGTGGAGCAACCGCAGCTTTGATTGAAACCGTTGCTTCTACGGCAAGTAATCTTTTTTGTCCGGAAGATATGATTGCAGTCGGCATCGAACTCAATTGCAGTCATCTCAGAAGTAAGACTGGAGGAACTCTCACCGCCGTCGGTACGGCAGTACACCTGGGCAGGAGAATTCATGCATGGGAAGTGAGGGTTTCTGATGAAGCGCATAAGCTTATTGCGACCGGCAGATGCACCTTATCCATAATTCCAAAACAGAGACCGTAAAATCGCTGACAATCGTTGTTGAGCCACGAACATCGCAGGGAAGAGAGTGCCGTAGCACTCTCTTCCTAACCCGGACAAGCCGGAACCGAGATGAACATTGAACATCGAACGTCCAACATCGAATGTTGAATGGGAAAAGGCGGCCAACCGTGAACCTTTGAACTGTGAACGATTACTAAATTATTATTCTAATCAGATTATAATTGTGATAAGTTGCCGTATTTATGTAACTACTCAGGTGGATAGGCTGTAGACTGAAGCCGGTTAGGAAAACGTTCTGTTTACGAAAACATCAAATTTGGGAGAGACACCATGAAAGTCCTTGTTCTTGTAGGAGGAAAAGGCGAAAGATTGTGGCCATTATCGAGAAAAGACTATCCAAAACAATTTCTGAAAATTGATGGAAAATCATTTTTCCAGAAGACGATAGAAAGATGTCTAAAATTCACAGAACCGGGGAATATCTTTATTTCCACAAGCAGGGATTACTTCTTTCATGTAAAAAAGGACCTGGAAAAATTTGACATAAAAGAAGAGAACATAATTATTGAGCCAATCCCCAGGAATACTGCACCGGCGATATTTATCTGCGCAAGATGGTTAAGAGACCTGTTAAACCTGGACGAAAAGGAAACATTGTTCGTGTATCCCGCAGACCATTTCATAAAAGAAGAGCATAAATTTGCCGAAGTCATGAAAAAAGTCTCTAATACAACATCTGACTATATCGTTACATTCGGTATAAATCCCAGATCACCGGAGACGGGTTATGGATATCTAAAAAAAGGCAGGCGGATAAAAGATGTTTATCAGGTGGAACGATTTACGGAGAAACCTTCGGAGGAAGAGGCAGAACAATATTTGAAGCAAGGAAATTACTTGTGGAATTCCGGCATGTTCGCATTCACCATAAAAACTATAATAGAGGCATTTAAGGCATACGCGCCGGATATATATGAGCCTTTAAGAAGTGTTGATTTAAGGGATACAAATCTACTGGAAGAGGTATTAAAAAAGGTCCCGTCCATTTCAATAGATTATGCCATAATGGAAAAAGCAGACAATGTAATTGCTATTCCTCTCGATATTGAATGGAGTGATATCGGGTCATGGCAGGCATTCTATGAGCTGTACGAAAAGGATAAG
>DFBI01000189.1 GCA_002367335.1 Syntrophaceae bacterium UBA3084
TTCCCGTGAAAACGGGAATCCAGTGTTTTTAAGTAGTTATGCGTTTCTGGATTTCCGCCTACGCGGGAATGACAGACTTTTTACGAAAGCATCAAGGTTAAAGGTTTACTGAACACGGGTTTCTATTTGAAAGTATATTTCAGGGTTTCCTGCTTTCCTCTCCTTTTTAGATTGAGGGTTATTTCGGAACCGGATTGCAATCCCTTATAGAGACCAAGCATGTCATCTGCACTTCCTATCGGGCTGTCATTGACTCCCTGGATCACGTCTCCGTTTTTCAAACCCATCTTTTGAAAAATACTCCCCTGTTTTATTCTGCTTACCATAAACCCATCCGGCTTTCCTTCGGAAAAGTAAGGTCTTATGCGGACTTGAGTCAGCATCTGACTCATGTTTTTAAATGCATCATCAATGTCGGTTTTGCTTACCGTTATTTTGCCTTTCGGGCTTGCAGCCGGTTTTTTGCCGAGGGTTCCCCCGGTGCCACTTTCCTTTATCGTTAATATTTCGTCCCTGTCATCAACCCTCAAAATGACTTTGCCATGAAGGATTTTAATAACCTCGGCAGAGGCAACGGTATCTCCCACCCTGCAAAGTTCCTGTTTTCTCTTATCTGTATCCTCGATAACGGCAAAACCTGAATTGCTGTTACTGCACACTGTTCCGAGCAGAACCAGTTTAAGCTTTGTAGGTTCAAGCTCATCAACATTTATTTTTATTTCTGAACTTTCTTTATCGGTTGACCCGAACAAATTCCGTTCTGATATAATCCGGTAGGAATCCAGGGGCGGTTTTCTGAAGACTTTTCTTTCAGTAGTTTCCGCATTCAGCGCATCTTTTGTCTTAACCTCTGTAAGTTTTGCATTCACTATTTTATAAAAGATATCGACGGACAAATATGACAAAACAGTAATTGCCAGGAGGATGAAAAATATGCGGTATCTGGCCATCATAATCTTACATAAACCTCGGGATCGAATTTGCCAAGGTCCCTGTTAAAAAAGTTGAAAATTGTTTGTTTAGGGCCGGTATCTCTATATTACCCTTTAAGGCAAGTCTGCTTTGGTGAATATCTCTATGGAGAAATATGTTACCTCTTAGTGTGCCACTCACCTGCTTCCCGGCGAAATTAATTTCATTCATTTTAAGGATTCTGTTCTTTAGTCGCATACTTATTTCTATTCTATCAAAATTCAATATATCGAGCCCGAACATGTTTTTCAGAAGCTTTATGCTACTGTCAACAAGGATGAACTCGGCATTTCCCGTACCATTAATAATTTTCTCATATTCGCCATTGAATCTCAAAAACCCTTTAAGCCTGCCATCTATTTGTCGATTCGATACGTCTCTGAGATAAGAACATTTACCGACATTGATATTGTCCAGACCAATAATAACCTCCATCGGCCCTTCGGTTGACATGCGATTCTTAAAACTTACACTTGCATCAACATTTCCCTCATATACATTGGCGTTTAACAATAGAAAAAACCTGCCCGCTAAAAGGTTCATGAGGGCCGGCCGCACTTTTACAACGTCTGCCCTGAGCGCTGAATCCCTTTTATCATTGAAACTTACTGCAAGATTTTCACATCTTATTGCCGGTGGAAAGCAGATTTTCACATCACCTGTCGACAAATTAATGCCGGGGTTATTGTTTGTTACGGTTGATACTATATAATTCCTTACAAGTTCAGATGGGAAAAGATAATAAAGAAAAACTATCGTTATAAGAATGCCGTATAATATGTAAGAAATCCATTTTTTCATTTTTTTATTCTTTATGCCTTGTGACTACTCATACTTGAGTAGTCACTTTACTTATATGTTATCACATGAATTAAAGCAGTTAGAAATTCCGGTTTACTCTTGCTCTGTTTTATTGAGAGCCTTTTGACTCTTACCAGGACTTCAGGCGATTCCACAAAATATAGATAATTGACGATTTGTTTCAATGTAATTTCTTCCAGTTTCATTTCTACGGATGATTCTTTGTAAAGCCCCGCAATTGTTGAAATGGAGGGCTTCATATATTTTATGTTTGCTTTTACACCGGCTCTGCCCGCCTGTTTTTCCAGAAAGGAAAATAACGCAAAATCCTTTTTCCTCAGAGCAAGGACTTTTTGAATATCTTGAGTATTCTTTCTTAACATCCTGTATTCTGAGCTGAGTGAAATAATTTCCGTTAGAGCATTTTCGTTGGCCTGGACGGAACGCTTAACCCGTGCCTTTGCCTGTAATAAAGGGAATAACCCAAACTGGATAACAAGAAATATTACTATAAAAGAAACACCGGTGAATACGTAATATTTTTCCCGCTTAGTTAGCCTGAATTTAAATTTTGCCCAGGGATTCATAATAACATTCCTAATGCGGCAAAGCCGCAACGGCGAGAGGTTAAAGGACCAAGGTTAAAGGTTCAATGTTTTTCCTTGATCCTTGATCCTTTATCCTTGTACCTTGATCCTTGTTGTTCATTACCTGGCACAAACATCTGCGCGAAAAACGCAGTTGTTAAGGATAAAGACTCTAGCCACTGACCGTTACTTTAGCTCCATCTTTAAATTAAAACCAACCCTGTTTCCCTTTTTCATGAGGCTGGCCGAACTTATCTTGACGTTTTTAAGGTAGGTCGATCTACTAAGACAACTTTTTATATTGTCGACTGTATTAAAATTGTCAGTCTCCCCTTTGATTTCTACAGTATCACCATCGAATGTAAAATTCTTGACAACGAAGTCCACAGACGGGGGAACAAGGCGCGCTATGTCTTTCAAAATATCCAGTACCGTTGAACCAGTCCCGATTCTATTTGATGTTATGGAGGCTTTTTTCGCCTCCGCTATCCGAACCTTCATTTGTTGAATTGGGTTAACTATTCTTGTTACTTCAGGAAAGGTTTTTTTGAAAATATCTCTGGTTTCGTATT
>DFBI01000094.1:0-2129 GCA_002367335.1 Syntrophaceae bacterium UBA3084
ACAGCCCGGGAAACCTCAGTTATGTTGGCATCCGTCTTTTCACAAAGGGCGGAGATAGAATTAATTGATGAAATTCTCTGCGCCAGAAAGGCATTTGATACGAGCTTGGAGAGCTCGCTGCTCCAGATATTTGAGGTTATAATCCGTTCCCCTGAAACCCAGTTGGCATAAATCTCGACCAGTTCATCCCTCGCCTTTAAACCGTCCGGTGTTTCCCGGGAGCCAATCAGTATTCGATCAGGATCTTCCAGATCTTTGACGGCTGAACCTTCCGCGAGGAACTCCGGATTTGAAAGGACATCGAAACGAATACCATTATTCATCGACGTAAGAATTCTCTCCATAGCCAGAGCGGTTTTCACCGGAAGGGTGCTCTTTTCCACAACTATCTTGTGTGATTCCGCAGATTCGCGTATTTGTCGCGCCGTTTTTTCCCAGTATTGTAAATCGGCGGCCATTCCCGCGCCGGTCCCGTATGTCTTGGTCGGCGTATTCACGCTGACGAAGATGATTTCAGACTCTTTTATTCCCTTTTCGATATCCGTATTGAAAAAGAGGTTTCTGCCACGAACAGTTTTCACAATCTCGTCAAGACCAGGTTCATAAATAGGGAGATCATCCGAGTTCCACAGGGCAATACGTTCGGGATTGATGTCAACTACAGTCACTTTATATTGCGGGCACTTGTAAGCGATCATGGCCATAGTAGGCCCGCCGACATAGCCGGCTCCGATACAGAGGATGGTTTTTTTGAAGTTCATTTCACCCACTCAATTTTGAAGGTTTTTAAATTTGTCTGACAATGTCCTTATGTTAAAGGAACGTCGCAAATGTTCGTTTTACTGCTTCCATATCAGCCAGGTAATTCTGTAAAACATCATATACGATTTTACGATCTATTTCCAGATAGTCATGGATCAGGATATTGCGAAAGCCAATCATCCTGATCCACTTGTTCTTTAAATCATCATCAATATGGTTGGTTTCCGCCAATATAGCGGGAACATCACTGTAGGAATTAACTATTCCGAGTTCGAGCTCTGCGATTACATGATTGCCCATATCGGTCAGCACCTCGATAGACAGGTGAAGGAAGCGCTCAGCGCTTCCGTAATGTTCGGCATTTCGAATGAATTCTTCATAGCTATATTTTTGCAGTCCTCTCAAAATCTGCAGGTACTCATCCAGCTTATTAAGCCGTTTTCGAATGACCTCAGGCCTTACCATTTAAAATTCTCCTTTTTTGAGCACGGCGCTGCACTTTCAAGTATGGTTCAAAATCCAGATATTGCCTCACCGTTTTTGAATACATTGTTCCTCGATCAAAGTCTTCAGTAAGATAGATGATCCTGTTTTGACGAACCGCTTCGTATTTCGTAACGATATCATCGGTATCGAGGAAGACAATATCCACATTATCCAGGCCGTCCCGAGCCAGATCGCTGAGGATGGATAATTTTTTCTCACGTACTTTCTCACTTCGAGGGACTATTGCCAAATCTATGTCGCTTTCGTTATGTTCTTTCCCTGAAGCGGATGAGCCGAACATGTACACAGCCTGAATATCAGGATAATTTTTAAAGATATCTGCGAATTTACTTTTCTGATTCATTTGGGCTTTTTGGTTTGGCGGAGTCGGCGGCATTTTTTATGTACTCGATGAAGAAGGTTTATTTCATCTTCATGATAGGGATAATTCTGCGGATACGGCTGCTGGTTGGATTCTTTTTCGGTAATAATAGCTCCTTTTAGCCAGGGCTGCAGGTTTAATCCAAAATTTAGAATTCAAAATTAGCTTTAATCCTCTCATCCCCCTCATTGCTCGTTGCTCAGCCCTTCCGGCTTGCCCGGGCTGGGAAGGACATGATGGAATCATCAATCAACATTTGCCATCCTTTCCAGTGTGTTTATCCTTATTCCATGGTCTTCAACAATCCCACCAATTTTATCAATCTTTTGACCAAGTTCTTTCCTTGTTTCTCTCAGTTCTGATCTTGTTTTTTTAAATCGTTTATCACCATTTGAAATTTGTGAGCCAGCTCCTCGTACATTCGTTTTTCCTCTGCTCTGTCTTCTTCGAATTTACGGTACACCTCTCTGAAACTTTCCAGGACAATGTCCATCTTATG
>DFBI01000094.1:2230-2976 GCA_002367335.1 Syntrophaceae bacterium UBA3084
AAAAAAAAGGGGGGGGTACTGTCTCTATTTTACTCTTTTGAAGCATTCTTTATATACTCAATAAAAAAGGAGAGGAAGATCATAAAAAACAATCCGACAACCACTGAAAGTAAAACGATCAGCATCTTTTTGGGCTTGACTGGGTGCAGCGAGACCTCCGGCTCCTGGATGGTCTTTATGTTGCTGATCAATCCCTTTTCCAGATTCAGTGTGTTTATCTGGGCCTTGATATCGGCCATATCCTCAGGATATTCCTCGATTTTTGCCTTTATCTCTCCCTCCCTGGCATTCAAGTCACACAACTCGTTGCTCAATTGATTAAAATAGCCCACATTCTGCTGAACAGTCGTGGAATACAGCAACAGAGTTGTGTTGTTCCCGGCTTTTTTATTTTCAAGAAGAAGCTCCCTTTGACGAACTATCTTTTCCACATTCTCTTTAACTTCCTTTATCGCCCGTAGTAATTCTTCTGTTATTTGCCCAATGTTTTTCAGGTTCGCCAGTTGGAGGTTTTTACGTGTCTCCATATTGTTTATTTCGTTTTGCTTCATAATAATCTGATTGCTATAACTGCCTTCTTTCTGCTCGATAATTTTTGTGTAATCATTGGAAAGAAAGCGGATCAATTGCCGGATAACCTTCACACCCAAGCTTGTGTCCCCCTTTTTCCACTGGGAGGTAACCTTTATCGCATTGGCTTTTTTGACAATCGCGGATTTGAATTTAACCTCGGTCTTGAGTGGATC
>DFBI01000077.1 GCA_002367335.1 Syntrophaceae bacterium UBA3084
ATTGTATTCCCGAATCCATTCCCGCAACAATCCCCGACACCAAACCCGATTCTTTGCCTGTTTTTGACAAAAAACCTCTTTGTCGCTATTGACGGGCAGCGGATTGCTGGCATCGTCTTTTGGCCCTGCGCGAATATCAAAATTAAAGACCTGACTCTTTTCTTTCCGTTCCGCATCATTTACCGCAGTGGGCGTAACTTGAAGCGCTTCAAGGAATTAGCTGTTAGAGAACGAACGTGCTCGGGGTCTCTGGGCATGAACTTGCCTCCGATTCAGCCGGGCGAGAACACAGTTTGCGGTCCCGAAACACCCACACAAACGCGCGAAGAGCCAATAATTCTAACAACCGATCTAATTTTGGGTCTTTTCTTTAATGATATTAATTAGCGCCTCTTGCATATTCCCCTTTCTAAAAAATAGTTTCATTCCTCTTTCCTGCAGTCTTTTTATGCCCTTTTTACCGATATTACCAGATATAATGAACGCACAATCACGAAGCAATTCGTATACATCTAAGGTCTTTAAATGTTGCGTAGTGTTTGCATAGGAGTTATTTCTTTTTTCAATTAGCTTACATTGCATTCCCTCTTTGATTTCATAAATAAACATTTCTTTTGCTCTGCCTAGCATCCCCTGAAAGATATTTATTCCATCATTGGTTGGGATGGCAATTCTTACACGGTTTTCTTTGTTGCCATCCAATTTTTTGGCTTTCAATAATCTTACATAATTCTTGAAGAAGAAAAATTCTTCAAAGCCACCAAATTTATGATTTGCCAGTATCTGTTTCCAATCTCGCTCGATAAAATCAAAAGCATAAGGGCATTCTATAAGTTTAAAAGGGACCCTCAAATAAAACGGCATCTCGTCATAAGAAAATTCATTATAATCTAAAATAAATAGACTTCCATTAATCTTTAGTACCTCAAAGACACTCTTTATAATCACTTCCCTTACATTCTGGGGAAATCCATGGAGCACAAAAGAAATAAAAACTTTATCAAACTCTTCCTTAGAGAAAGGTAAAGATTGGTCAACCCGTGCATGGATAATTTTAACATTGGGAAAATTGGCGCACTTTTTCTTAAACTGGGAAATCATTTCTTGGGAAATGTCAATCCCAATTAATTCCCCTTTTCCCGAAAGATATTTCGCCATTAAACAAGCGTTCCTGCCCGTGCCTGTCCCTAAATCAAGGATTCTATCTGTGGGCCTAATTCCCATCAATCTAATGGATTTTTCTATAAATAGAGGATATCTACCAAAAGTCGCAAAGTCCAGTAAGGCGTCGTAATGCGCCGCCATAAATCCCTTTACCTCAACTTTTGATTCTGGATAATAAATGCCCATTTAACCTATCCAGCCCTCCTGTGCCATAGCCATAAAGGCATCACGCTCTTCCTAGTTCATCTCCGTCAGCTCCACCTCGATCTCTACACCCAGCTTCGTTACCGCCTCTTGCACGCTATCCACAAAATAGTCCTTGATAGGAATTCCCAGAAAAGGGAGCGCCATGGTGAGTATGACCTTGTCATCCCTGACAGCTATATCTTTGATCATCCCCAGTTCAACCAAGGTATGATCGATCTCGGGATGCCTTACCTTTGCTACAGCTCGGCGAATCTCTTCTTCTGAAATAGTATTGGCCATCATTTCCTCAGAAATTGTTCTTATTTTCACGCTCTAACTCAATGCGTCTTTTCCATTCAGAAACTTCCATTATGTCTTCCTTTTCTAAAGTTCAAGATATAACCCATATCATAATTATCGTCGTGTACAAGTCGTTTGAAATACTTCTTCTCAAAACCAAAACCTGCTTCTTCTATTTCTTTTATGATATCTTTTAGAGTGAGGTTTGCCAATCCCCTTAAAGGACGATCAGAACTATGATGTTTAGGATAAACTGAAAGGAGCCCACCAGGCTTCATAACCCTGTAGACATCATCAATTATTTTCCTTCTTTCATCCATATAATGCAAGACATCATAAAGTAAAACCACATTCACCGATTCATCTTCCATAGGGATTTTTAATTCGCCGGAGGTTTTAATTGGCTCTATATTTTCCAGTGATTCTAACTTCGCGATCTTCATTAATTCATCAAGGACTTCTCCATCTTCATCCAGTGCATAAACCCTCCCTTTTTCTCCCACTAATTTTGCAGATGGGATTGTGTAATGGCCTTCTCCACAACCAAAGTCTAAAAGAATATCTCTTTCCTTAATTCCTACTTCATCTAAAAAAATCTTTCCGTCCTTTGCTAACCATCTTTTAATATCGTCTGTCATCTTTCACTTTCTAACTGGCTTATTTTCATGCGAAGCTGGTCTATCTCTTTGCGAATTTTATAAAACCTGCAACACAAAGCTCATCTTTTACTTGGAGGAGTTATGGAGGAGTTATGGGGACACATCACTTATCTCCTACCCACCCAACTTCGCCTGGCCGTCTTGCTTGTTGGCCTTCGCGGGAGCGAGAGGAAATAGAGAGACGCCCACATCACTAGAGCCTCAGTCCTTTGTGCCTCATTTGTAAATCAGATTGAACAACTCGTTGGCCAAGTCCTTATCCAGGTCTTTGAGAATCTTGTATTCATCCAATTGACCACCGGACTACCGCTGGAACCCTGAGAAATTGGTGCGGTAATCTGAATAATCTTTCCGAGCTATAAAAGAATCCGCTTCCCTGACCAAGAGCTTTCCCTTCCTTGTCATAAGTCAGAATGATAACAGCGGATGGCTTAATCCTTTTGACAATCGCTGGTAGATTTTCCTGGGCTGATGAGGAAGAAAAGGCTCCAATGAATAGAAGGAGGACACTCCAAGGTATCAAGAACCGCTGATGCTTTCTCATGCCTTTACCCCCGCGTGTCGGGCTCGAATCTCGGCATTTGACGACTGAGTGGTCAAGGTCATTTGGGCTATTTTCCCGATATCGTTAGAATATGGAATAAAAGTGCTGTTGTCAACCCGGAAATTGCGATTAGCGATTACCTTGGCATTGCCGTTGGTTTCTTTTGTCAAAAAAAGGCAAAGAATCGGGTTTGGTATCCGGGATTGTTTCGAAAAGGGATTCCGGAATAAGACCCGGACAAGTTTCTGGGACGGGTTCGGGAATATAATCCGGAATAGTTGCGCCTTTACATTCAACGATTGAACCAGGAGCGATTTCCAGAGGCATCGCCGGATGAATGTCTCCGTATGGCCTAAACGATGAATTTGAATCGGAATCCGGGTGTGAGCCTGGAAGTGTAACTCAGAACCAGGCAACGAAGACATCTGCCGAGGTCGCAGAAAACCAGACCCGGAATGCAGTTACAGGTAAATTATCAGGTGCAGTAGTGAATGCAGACAGGAACGGGTTTCCCGGTGTGATTGGATATGTATTGAGCTCTGAAAGGACTACTGTAACCGGGAATATGACATAGCCGATGTCAATTGCGTAAGTTATCATATAGTTGAATACTTTGGTGGAGTAAATGGCAAATGCATTAACCGGAAGGGAAGCAGCCCCACCAAGCCGTAGAGGAAAAGGGCCGGTCTTTGGATGTAACTCTTTGCAAGGCAACCAGTTACATTTTAGGCCGGCATTGAAGGAATCGGGTTGCAGAGCACACCGTC
>DFBI01000065.1 GCA_002367335.1 Syntrophaceae bacterium UBA3084
CTGCCCACGATTCGGGCTTTAGGGCTGGCTTGTCTTGGCATGACTTACCTCTTTCGTATATGACTTCTGTATCCATATCAGATATCAAAAAATGTTTAACTAGTAAAGGATGTCCCCCTAATCCCATCTCAATTAAGAGTCATACAAGGATTTCATAATGATACTTGTAGATGCCCATGTTCATATCTATGACTGTTTTGATTTGCAGCACTTTCTGGATTCGGCTGTCAAAAACTTCAAAGCCGAGGCTGCTCGTTGGGGCCAAGAGGATGACTTTACAGCCCTTCTACTACTAACCGAGACGGCAAGAGAAAATTGGTTTCATCGCCTTGCCGGTTATGCTGGCAGCCGAAGCGGGAATGGAACTGAATCTATTGGCAACTGGACTTTCCATCGCACGAATGAAGACTATTCACTTTATGCCCAATCCGAGAATTCTCAAGGTTTTTTTCTCATCGCTGGCCGTCAGATTGTTACTGCAGAAAATTTAGAAATCTTAGCCCTTATGACTGACAGACAATTTGAAGACGGTCGGCCTCTCGAAGAAGTCATACAAGCTGTCAAAGAAACTTCTGCCATACCGGTCATACCCTGGGGTTTCGGCAAATGGATGGGAAAGAGAGGAGCAATCTTAGAGAATATTCTGAGAAAGGGAAAAGACTCTATTCTGTTTCTCGGGGACAATAGTGGACGTCCTGTTTTTTTGCCACGCCCATCTCTGTTTGAGTTTGCCGAAAAAAAGGGAATTCGGGTACTTCCTGGGAGTGACTCCCTCCCGTTCCCTTCCGAATCTCATCGTGTGGGATGTTTTGGGCTTTCGATCCATGGAACCATAAGTCGTGAACATCCGGCAAGGGATCTCAAGCGCATTCTTCTGGACCCGAAAACACGGTTTCAGGCATATGGGAACCTTGAGAATCCGTATCGTTTTTTCCGCAACCAATTGACAGCGCAGATCGTGAAATGGCGGTATAAGCAAGAATGGATGTAGGACGAACATTCGTGAGATCGAGTACTGCCCGGAATCATTTTTCAGGAATCTCTCTGTCAAAGTCCTATTCAATCAGATGAAACGCAACCTGAATAATCTTGCTGAAACCACCTATGATTTACTCATCATCGGCGGTGGTATTAATGGGGCCTGTGCCGCCTGGGATGCAGCTCTGCGTGGCCTTTCTGTGGTCCTCATTGACAAGGGAGATTTTGGCGCAGCCACTTCTGCTAACAGCCTGAAAATAATCCACGGTGGGCTGCGATACCTCCAGAACGCTGACTTCCGCCGCATGCGCCAATCGATTAGAGAGAGAAGAATTTTTATGCGGATGGCACCACACTTGGTGCACCCCTTTCCCTGTCTAATGCCCACTTACGGGCATTTCATGCACGGCAAAGAACTTCTATCCCTGGCCCTGATGATAAACGATCTTGTTGGTTTCGATCGAAACTGCCTGGAGGATCCGCAAAAATATATTCCCAGAGGCCGGGTTGTTTCTAAAAAAGAGTGTCTGCGATTGATCCCTGGTTTCGATGTGCGAAACCTCACTGGAGGTGCAATCTGGTATGATTGTCAGATGTACAACTCGGAGCGTCTCACTCTCTCTTTTCTTCTATCCGCTGACAAGGCGGGGGCCTCTGTGGCCAACTATGTGGAGGTGAAAGGATTTCTCAAGAATGGCAATCAGGTAACGGGAGTGAGGGCGAGAGACAGGCTCACGGAGGAGGAACTGGACCTCAGGGCAAAAATAGTGTTGAACACTACTGGACCATGGATTAATCGTGTACTGAGCCTTTTGGACGGCCGTCACAAGGATAAGATGCCTCTATCTAAAGCCATCAATCTTGTCACCTGTCCTATTGTCGAAGAATACGCTGTTGGCATGCCAAGCAAGGACTCCCGCCTTTTTTTCATTACTCCGTGGCGTAATCATTCTTTGATCGGAACTTCATATTTGCCTTACCATGGCGCTCCGGATGATTTCAAAGTAACCGAAGAGGACATCCTATGCTTTATCGACCAGATTAATGAGGCTTACCCTGCTGCAGCCCTCAAACGGGAAGATGTTTCCTTCTTTCACGGAGGCCTTCTTCCCATGGCTGGAGATAATAGCAACACGGGAGACGTTGCACTTGCCAAACATTACCGGATCTATGATCACAAGAAGGGCGATGGGATTGATGGACTGATTAGTGTTATGGGCGTGAAATATACTGAATCCAGACACGTAGCCCGGAAGGCAGTTGATCTCATATTTAAAAAGCTTGGGAAGAAACTACCTATGTGCATAACTGCAGTAACCCCTGTTCACGGGGGGCGTATCAATCGTTTCGAGGAGTTTATGAGGCAGGAGATCAAGAATAAACCTTATGGCTTGACTGAACAGGTCGTGCGACACCTGGTGTACAGTTACGGGTCCGAATATCCTCGTGTGCTCAAGTATGTTAACGAAAATCTCAATTGGGGCCAAACCGTGCCCAATTCATCAGAAGTCCTTGAAGCTGAGCTTGTTCATGGAGTCCGAGAAGAGATGGCACAGAAATTGTCTGATGTGATCTTTAGGCGCACTGATCTTGGCTCAGCAGGCAATCCCGGAGAGGAATGTCTCAAAACATCAGCAGCCATCATGGCCGCAGAGCTGGGCTGGGACAGAGCAAAGGTCCAAAGGGAGATAAAAGAGGTGAAAACAGTCTTCTCTACAGTGATTGACTAAGGGACTTCACTGAAATAAAACTACCCGTTTCTACAGAAAGACCACAGTATCGACGGGCGGGTCTCATTTGTGTTGGGTAGAATATTATTAGTGAACTCCCTAATAACCCAAAGAATTCGTGTTTTTTTCTGGCAGAACCTTTTTTTAGATGCCAGGAAAGTCTTTATCAGAGTAACTTTGCAACGATGTTGCAATACGTACAAATTTTTGAAATTCATCCTTTTCCTGCTTTCGTACTTTCGTGTTTTCGTGATTGATTTTTTCCTTGTATGGTTCCGGTTTATCCGGGTTAGGTTACAGATAATGAAAATTTTCTTTTCTTCTACAAATATCAAGAAACCTTTAATGAATGGGAAGATTTCATTAGAAGAATTACCGGCCATTGCTAACCAATATGAATTCGATGGAATCGACATTTTAGACCGCTACATCAAGAATGCAGACCTCAATTATATCAAATCAAAAACTAAGTCGTTGGGTTTGGGAACAGTCTTATCGATCAATACTGATTTAACCGTTTCGAGCCCTAAGCTAAATCATCAATTTGAACATTTTCGAAATATGTTAAAACTTGCAAAAGACCTGGGAGCCTCTGTTATAAGGTTTACTTTAGGAGGAGGACAACTTAGCCTTCAGACACTGCTAAACAATATTGAGGCAACGCATCTCCTGCCACAGAAGGTGGCAGCCCGCATCCAATGCCTTGCCGAAAATGTGTTCCTGTCCAGACCAGTCTCAGTGCTTATTCAAGAGACAAGAGGTAAGAAACCAGTCCCCTCTTTTGACCCCAACAATTGTGATAAGGTAGTCAGTGCCCTCAAGAACATTTTACCTCTTGTGAACCGATCAAACATACATCTGGCAATCGAAAATCATTGGGGACTCAGTACCAATCCGGACAATATTCTTTATGTGCTGAACCAGATAGATTCCGCTCATATAGGTACCTGTCCTGATTTTGGAAATTTTTTGCATACCCAGGATAAATACGCGTGTCTCAAGAGCCTATTACCCAAGGCCAAGCTAGTCCATGCTAAGAGTTATGCATTTGACGAAGCTGGGGAGGAAAGATCCATAGACTATGGCCGGTGTATGCAGCTAATGAAATCCTGTAATTATCAGGGAGATATTTCAGTGGAATATGAGGGCGCAGGAGATGGAATTAAGGGTGCCGTTCAGACAAAAACTCTTATCGAAAAACATTGGTCATAGATAATTGTTACAATGATATCATTGTGTTCAAATATTGAAAAAGAATTTAATGAAATAGCATCGACTTATGAGACCAATCGCCTGTCGTCGTGGTACAAAGCCCATGGAGAAATCATTTTGAATGTCTTAGATCCACATCAAAACGGGACTATTCTCGATATTGGATGTGGCACAGGTTGGTTACTTAGACAGGTTGCCAAATCCTACCAGAATATCAAAGGAATCGGAATCGATATATCCTCTAAGATGATTGATATAGCTGAGGAAGAGGCTTGTCGAGAAAATATTGACAATTTGTCTTTCATAAAATGTGACTGGGAGGAACTGGACTTATCCGTGTTAAAAGGAGAAAACATAAATACAGTTGTTTGCGCTAGTACTTTTCACTATTTTGCCGATCCAATCAGAGCCTCCAAAAGAATATTTGAAACGTTAACGAAAGGGGGTCGACTCTTATTGTTGGAAAGAGACAAAGCAGACTCCATTTTGACACACACATGGGCTGTGCTTCACAGGTTCTTAATCAGGGACCATGTTCGCTTTTATCTCTCACACGAACTCATACAATTTTTCGAGAGTGTCGGGTTTTCAGATGTATCTATAAAACGAAAATTGAAGAAGCTATTCTGGAAACGGAAATTCTATACCAGTTTGGTACTTATTTCTGGCAAAAAACCATAAGGATACAAAGGTCAAAAGAAATGAATGACCAACTGCTGAATAATACTGAGCAAAGTATGCCTCTTCCCGAAGACTTTAAGGATCTTTGGGGCAAAACGACATTGGTAACCGGAGCAGCAGGATTCATTGGCGGAGCTCTATTCCGCCGACTAGCAAGCTATAGTTTGGATGTCATCGGCACTGTGCTGTTCCCGCATGAGGCTGAAGCACTTCGAGCAAAAGGCCATAAGGCGTTGGTTCTCGATCTTGCAAGCGATGAACCATGGGATGAAATCCTTAAAGGCGTGGACATCGTTTTCAACATTGCTGCTATGTTCCAAGAAGTCGAATTTGGCGAAGGTACTTACGACAAGGTAAATCACAAAGGTGCGTTGAAGCTTGCTCAGACCGCTGCGCGCTCGGGAGTAAGCCGTTTTATACATTGTAGCACTGTTGGTGTCCACGGGGATGTGAAAGAAATACCCGCGACAGAAAACACTCCCTTTAATCCAATGGATCTCTATCATAGAACTAAACTTGCAGGGGAACTCGCAATAATAGACTTCGCGCGAAAACTGCCCGACAATGGGATGATAGTGACTGTCAATCGGCCGGCCATGGTTTATGGCCCTGGGGACATACGAATGCTGAAACTTTTTAAGGCTATTCTTACCGGAAAATTTATGATGATAGGGTCTGGCAATGCCCTCGCTCACCTGGGTTACATAGAAGACCAGACAGACTCTTTCTTGCTATGTGCCGTTGCGCCCAGAGAGGAAGTGCACCTTGAGGCTTTTAACATTGCCTCGGATGAACCTATCACCCTTAACACACTAGCTGCTATGATAGCCGAATGTGGAGAAGTAAAACTACCACAAATTCGCATACCAGTGGCACCGGTATGGTTTGCTGGTTTGATCTGCGAAATAATTTGTAAACCTTTTCGTATCAAACCACCTCTTTTCAGGCGAAGAGTCGGATTTTTTACGCACAACAGGGCGTTTGATCTATCGAAGGCCAGAAAGCATTTAGGCTATAACCCTCAATGGAGTCATAAAGCCGGGATTGCAAAAACCATTGAATGGTACCGAGAGGAAGGCCTTTTGTAAATATGAATATACTACTCTTGGCCCCCCAACCCTTTTTTCAGAACAGAGGAACTCCCATCGCAGTTAAGTTAGTACTGGAATCCTTATCTATACAGGGCCATCGTATAAAAGTATTAACCTATCCGGAAGGGGAAAATGTGGAATTGGCCAACTGTGAAATCCTCCGCTTGCCTGCTGTGCCCGGCCTAAAGAACGTGAAGCCAGGACTATCCTGGAAAAAAATTGTTTATGATTTGCTTATGTTTTTCAAAGCACGAAGATTGGCTCGCCAGCATAGGTTCGATTTGATACATGCGGTTGAAGAATCTGCATTTATTGCAAAAAGTATAACAAAATCCTTTGGTATCCCTTATGTCTATGATATGGATTCCTCCTTGGCACAGCAAGTCGTGGAAAAATATGGTTTTTTGAGCTTCCTCTTACCATTTCTGGAGCAAATAGAAAAAACAGCCATCAAATCCAGTATTGGGGTGATTCCGGTTTGTAAATCCATTGAAGATACTGTACTCAAATATGAACCCGATAAACTGGTTCAGCGATTAGAGGACATCTCACTTCTATCTCGCGAGGATATTGATGTAATTGAACAAGGCGAAAAAATCAATGTTGATGGTGCGGTAATCATGTATATTGGTAATCTTGAAAAATATCAGGGCATAGACTTGCTATTGGAGAGTTTTCAAATGGTTTCCCAGACAGTGAAAGATGCCCATTTGGTAATTATCGGTGGTGCGGAAAGGGATATCAATTCATATAAAGACCGTTCGGTAGAGTTAGGCATCGCTCGGAAGACCCTGTTCATGGGTCCCAGGCCACTTTCTGACTTAGGCTTCTATTTTGAGCAGGCAGATATTCTGGTTTCACCGAGGTTCAAAGGCTACAATACACCGATGAAGATATATTCCTATTTGGATTCCGGCAAAGCCGTTCTTGCCACGCGTTTGCTAACCCATACGCAAGTATTAGACGATGAGATCGCATATCTTGTCGAACCGAATGCGCAATCCATGGCATCAGGAATGCTTGAGTTACTAAGAAATGAAAGTCTTCGTAATCGATTGGCGGATCAGGCAAGACAACGTGTTCAAGAGGAATATACATTTGAAGCGTATCAGCGCAAATTATGCGGCTTTTATGGCATCTTAGAAAAGAAACTGTCCCTTTTAAGTGCCAACCAGACCTTGAGGCATCAACAATTTTAAAACTGATTCACAACTCGCAAGAACGGCTTCAGGTCAACGATATTCAAAAGCAATAGGTGGTGTTCTTATGTGTGGGATCGCAGGGATTCTATCCGTGGATAATCATGACATAATTACTAATATGACCGAAGCGTTGGTGCACCGCGGGCCTGACGACAATGGGTACTATCATGACGACTTTATCTCCCTCGGCCACCGTCGTTTGAGCATTATTGACCTTGCCACCGGACAACAGCCTATCTCAAATGAAACAGACTCCCTCTACTTGGTCTGCAATGGCGAGATTTACAACAGCCCGGGCCTCAGAAAGCAACTACTCTCGTCCGGGCATACATTTAAAACCTTAACTGATGTGGAGGTGATTCTGCACCTTTACGAGGAATATGGAAAGGATTGTGTCAAGCACCTCAGAGGCATGTTTGCATTTGCCATCTGGGATAAAGAGAAACGGACGTTCTTCCTAGCTCGGGATCACATGGGTCAAAAACCTCTATTCTACTATCAAAACGGTTCGGTTTTTGCTTTTGCTTCGGAAGTAAAGGGAATTCTCGCCTCGGGACTCGTGGAGCCAGAAATTGATCTTAATGGTTTATGGCACTATGTTTCACTGAGATTCATGCCCGATCGTTACTCCCTGTTTAAAGGAATTCAAAAGCTCCCCGCAGGCACTTCGCTTTTTGTTAAGAATGGAGAAATCATCACTGAACGATACTGGAATCTGGATTTTAAGAACAAACTCCCCATCGACGAACACGAAATTCTTGAGGGCTTAAATACACTGCTGCTTGAAACAGTGAAAATGCACTTGCTCAGTGATGTTCCTGTCGGCGCCTTTCTCAGTGGCGGCATGGACTCCAGCACGGTTTGTGCCATGATGGCAACATTGACTGGCGAGTCTTTCCCGACGTTTTCCATTGGCGTCAAAGAACACGGATTTAATGAACTCCCTTACGCCCGAATGTTAGTCGATAGGTATGGACTCGAGGCCCATGAAAGAATCGTCAGCGCTGACCTCATCCATCTGATCCCGAAGATGATCTACCACATGGATGAACCTTCTGATCCCTTTGCGGTTGGAGTTTACCTGGTATCACAAGTTGCAAGTGAAGCGGTGAAAGTGGTCCTTAGCGGCGACGGTGGAGATGAGAATTTCGCGGGTTATGACCGCTTTGTGGGAAATCGTTTGGTAGATTATTACTGTTTGCTTCCCCAATGGTTTCGCAAAATGGTCATGAAAAAAATCATCGAACGTATTCCTGAATCTTTTGCCTATAAGAGCTTTGCCCAAAAAGCCGCCTGGGTAGATGATATGTCTTTGTTCAGCCATGGGGAGCGTTATGCCCAGAGTATGGGTTTTCTCCGGTTTACCCAGGAAGCCAAGCAATACCTTTTTACTGAGCACGCAAAAAGCCAGATAGAAGATTACGATTCCCTCTACAAAATTCTGGTCCACTTTGAATCTCCTAATGTCGAGCACCTCGTAGACCGGATGCTTTATACAGATCTGATGACTCGCATGCCCGATCATCTCCTTGTTGTGGTGGACCGGATGACAATGGCTCACTCTCTGGAAAGTCGGGCTCCGCTTATTGACTATAAGGTAGTGGAATATGCGGCCTCCATCCCGGCAGAGTTGAAATTAAAAGGTTACAGGCTAAAATATCTATTGAGAAAATTGTCTGCTCGCTATCTTCCGAGAGAGCTTATCCATCGAAAGAAAGTGGGATTTGGGTTTCCACTCGGCATCTGGATGAGGACAGATCTCAAAATCTTCCTTAAGAATCTATTTAACCAATCTCGCTTTGTTGAGCTGGGGATTTTCGATCGCAACTACATTCACCATGTTCTCGAAGAACATATTTCAGGGAAGGCAGACCACAATTACCGTCTATGGGTTTTGATAAATCTGGAGATTTGGTACAGGCTCTATTTTGAGAATGAAACGGTTGATTCCATGAAGGAATTTATCGATGACCTCATGCGAAATTGATTCGTCGCCTAAGCGCTCCATGAAAAAATCAGATTTCATAATGGGTATGGATATCAGTGTGCAATAATAACCGACCGATTGCTGATCAGCTAAAGACACATGGTACTGTGACCAAAGGCGGCTCGGCGCTGTCTCGATATCAGAATGTGGTTGTGGGCAGTAAGTCTCTACGAACCACTTTCTACCATGAATGCTGCATGTTGCTTGGTCCAATGCCTGGAGCGGCCGGGCTCCTCCTGCGTAAAGCCTTCTGGCCTCGTCTTTTCGGCAAATGTGGAAATGGAGTGGTTTTTGCGGCAAATATTATTCTTCGCCATCCGAAACGGATACATCTCGGAGACCGGGTGGTCATAAGCGAAGGATGTATCCTTGATGCTCGCAATGAAAAGACGGATGAAGTTATCGTCTTGGCCGATGACGTCATCCTTTCAAACAATGTGATGATTTCGTGCAAGAATGGCACGGTGAAGATTGGAGCTCGCTCAGGCATCAGCGCACAAACGATAATTCATTCAACTCAAGGGAATCCAGTATACGTCGGTTCAGATGCCATCATCGGCCCCAGATGCTATATTGTTGGGGGTGGCAACTACCATACAGATCGTTTGGATGTTCCCATGTGGCGACAGGGCATCAAGTATGATGGCGGTGTCAGATTGGAAGATGGCGTTTGGCTCGGGGCTAACGTCACAGTTCTCGGTGGCGTGACCATGAGTGCTGGTAGTGTCGCTGCTGCGGGCGCGGTGGTCAACAAGAACGTCCCTGCAAGGGCGATATGTGGGGGCGTGCCCGCTAAGATTATGAAAATGCGAGAAAAGATCTCTGTAGAGAAGAAGCCTTAGTTGTCAAGAATAGAAAAACTTTGAATCAAGGAATTTTTTAATGCGTATCGGTATTATGTTGCGAGCCTATGATCGCCCTGGGGGTATTGGTATCTACTCTCGTAACATTGTCAAACATCTGCTACATATTGACAAGGACAATCATTACATTTTAATTTACAATAATAAAAATCATCTTGGTACATACGCAGACCGAAAGAACGTTGACGAAGTCTTTGTGCCTCGCACCAACCCATTAATTTGGGACCAGTGGCTGGTACCCAGGATCACTAAAAAATGGGGGGTGGATCTGATCTTCCATACAAAATTCACCGTGCCTATTATTCCCAAAGTTAAAAAAGTCATGGCCCTTCACGGTGCTAGCTGGTTTGTTCACCCGGAGTTATACGGAAAGTTGGATGTTTTGTATGTTCGCACAGTAATGCCAATCTATTGTCGGCAGGCTGATTTCCTCATCTCAAATTCAGAGCTTACCACAAAGGACCATATCAAAATACTAAATGTGCCAAAGGAAAAAATTGAAACTGTGGTCCTTGCCGCAGGAGATGAATTTCAGCCGGTGCGCGACACTCAGGTTCTTGAAAAAATACGAGAGAAATACGAACTGCCGGATCGATTCATCTTGACTGTGACTAGCTATGATCCGCGCAAGAATTTCAGCACCTTGTTGAAGGCTTTTGAGCATTGCCTTAAACATGTTGATGTGCATCTTGTGGTTGTGGGCAAGGACTGTAACAGATACGGTACAGAATTTGATTTGAAAAGCCGCGGTCTGGAACGTTTTGTACATTTTTGTGGCTGGGTTGAACAAAAAGATCTACCGTCTATTTACAGCCTTGCACTCGTATTTGCGTTTCCTTCCGTCTATGAGGAATTTGGCATTCCGGTTGTGGAGGCCATGTCTTGCGGATGCCCCGTAGTCGCCTCCAACACGGGAGCTATTCCTGAATTAACGAAGTCAGCAGCTCTATTGAGTGATCCGTTTGATCACCAGGCTCTGAGCGAAAATCTCTTGCAGGTTCTTTTGTCCAATTCCCTTGCCGAGCAATATAGGAGGTTGGGGTTGGAAAAAGCCAACGATTTTTCATGGTCAAGAGCCGCAGAACAGACGCTTGAGATTTTCCGGAGAGTGTTTTCCGAGGAGATGGATATATGAAAGTAGCTCTTATAGGTGCCGGTCACATTGCCACGCTTCACGGACCTATTATTTTGAAGCAACCAAGTACCGAGATCGTAAGCGTTGCTGATAAAGATGTGACACGCGCGAAAGTCACAGCAGCCAAATTAAGTGGGTGTCGGTTTTATCAAGATGCAAAGATTATGATTGAAGAACAGAAACCTGACATCGTCCATATTCTAACGCCCCCTCAGTATCATGCGAGATTAAGCATAATGGCAATGAATCAAGGTTGTCATGTATTAGTAGAAAAGCCTATGGCTTTGAGCATGGACGATGCTCAAAAAATGGTACAAGTCTCTAAGGAGAACAACGTTCGCTTATGTGTCAATCATAACATGGTTTTCGAAAATGTTGTGCAAAGGGCAATGGAATTGGCCTCTCATGGCACCATTGGCGACATAGTATCTGTAGAGGCACATTATCAGTTCAATGCAAGACGTTATCCTGCAATCCTGGAAGATGGAGCCGAATATTGCCATTGGTCTTACCAGATGAACGGCGGGCCGCTACAGGATTTGATTCCTCATCCGGCCTCCTTGGTCTTTGAGTTTATTCCTGACATCAAAGAAATACAGTTTATGGGACACAATCGTGGGGTACTGCCAAAAAGTTGGCAGGATGAAATAAGGGTACTAGTCAATTCAAGCGGTGTTATCGGTTACATCAGTATTTCTTTGAGTGAAAAACCGGATATAATATTGTTCACTATGAAGGGGACAAAAGGTATTATACAAGCAGATCTCTTCAACGATATCGTCACTCTCCGGAAGAAATCTTCCCTACCTCGTGCGGTGACTCGTGGGCTCTCCGGGTTTCAACTCTCTACCCAGTACCTTAAAGGCTTTCTCAGAAATATCTTTAGATTTATTAGGGGCCGTGTGGACAAATCAAACGGAGTAGAGCCACTCATATCAAAATTGTATGAATCCATCCGCAGTGGCGGTGAAACGCCTATATCTTTGGATAAGAGTCTTCGAGTTGTAGACTTAATGTCCAGGATTTGGCCATCTCCTGTAGTTGATATCGAAAAGATTAGGCCCCATCATTTCACAAAAAATATACAAGCTGCCCCTACCGCACTTGTCACCGGGGCAAGTGGATTTATCGGAACGTACCTCATCAAGAAACTTCTATCAGAAAATATCGCAGTTCGTGCACTGGTTCGTCCTAGCAGTATTCATGCTGGGCGTGTAAAAAAGGTTCCCGTTGAAATTATTGAGGGGGATCTCGTTGATCCTGAAGTGCTTTATCAAGCAACAAAAGGAATAGAGACGATTTATCACGCTGGCTCGCCTATGAGCAACACGTGGGAAGAATACGAAAGAGTTGCCATTGGTGGCACTGAAAACCTTTTAAAAGCAGCCATTTCCAATCGAGTCAAGAGATTCGTTCAATTCAGTAGCCTAACGGTTTACGAACTCTTAAAAATTAAACACAGGACCATTAAAGAGGATTCGCCATACCAAACGAACCCTAAAGAGATGGGGCCTTATGCCTGGGCTAAGATCGAGACCGAAAAACTGGTGTTTGAAGCTTACCGCAAGTACGGACTGGGCGTGACGGTAGTGCGTCCTGGCATGGTTTTTGGTCCTATGGGTCGTGTGTTTTTTCCACACCTTGGATATCATTATCAAGATATTGTTTTCTTTCTTATTGGTAAAGGGGACACCGTACTTCCCTTAACATATGTTGAGAACACTGTTGACGGCATATATAAAGCTTCTGTTGTCGATGAAGCTATTGGTCAAGCTTATAATTTAGTGGACAATGGTGAGATTACCCCCAAAAAATATCTCGAATCATTTATTCGTGTTACCGGCATTCCCGCACGTATCATTCAACTCCCATACATGCTCCCTTATATGGCAACAACAGGGTATGAAATCTCAGCCCGTTTTGGCCTTGTGAAAAAAGGAGTGACTTCAAGGAGGCAACTACGATGGAAACAGGCTAAGGTTCATTTTGATAACACAAAGGCAAAAGATGAATTACGATGGGAGCCGACGGTATCTATTGAGGAAGCTTTAGCCAGAACATTTAAGTGGTACGCTGAAAAGAATTTATAGCAATAATCAAAAAAAGTTTCGGATAATTTTTTTAGATATGGAATGAGGGGTACATAATGCGTGTTGGATTAGATGGAACGTCTGTGTGGGGAAGTCCCGTTGGGCAATATACTTACATGGCTAATTTAATAAGAAATATAGTTCTACTTGGCAGCAATCATGATTTTACTATCTATTGTCGGAAAGTGGTGCCTGATGAATTTCGTTGTATCTCAGACAGGGTAACTTTTAAAATTTGTAAATTCAACAATAGAAAAATGTGCGAGCAGATTAGTATACCGTGTTTTGCATACCGCGACCATGTGGATCTTATCCATACATGTTGGATACATCCATTAATCTACATGGGCAAGAGTGTAGTCACCATTCATGGTCTAGAGTGGAGGACGCATCCAGATGTTCCTATCCATTCAAGAATTAACACATTATACTATAAAACAACGATCGAAAATACAGCTAGAAAAGCAACAAGACTCATTGCCATATCCAAGTTTATAAAGCAGGCTTTTATTGATGAATTAAATGTTCCGGAAGAAAAAATTGATGTTGTCTATCATGGTGTAAACCTTAATATTTATAATCGCATAACAGATGAGGAACAACTTAAAAAAGTAAAGAATAAATACAATTTACCCGATAGATTTATTTTATTTGTCGGGGCTATGGTTGCAAACAAAAATCTAGTTAGACTTATAAAAGCTTTCCAAGCTATTAGAAATGAACCTGATAATAAAGACGTTGGATTAGTTATTGCTGGCATTCAAGCTTGGAACTCAAAACCAATAATTGAACTCGCGAAAAAACTTAAGATAGAACGGCATGTTACTTTTGCTGGATTTGTCCCGATAGAGGATATGTCATCATTATATACGCTTTCGACTCTTTATGCTTTTCCTTCAATTGTTGAGGGATTTGGACTTCCTATTCTTGAAGCTTTTGCCTGTGAAACTGCGGTAATCACATCTAATGTAACAGCAATGCCCGAAGTTGCTGGAGATGCAGCCATATTGATTGATCCATACAATGTGGATGAGATAGCTGACGCTATGGTAAAAGTACTTTCAGATGAATCGCTGCAAAAAGCTATGATTAAAAAAGGCCTCGAAAGGGCTAAAAACTTTACTTGGAAGAATACTGCTGAAAAAACATTGGAAGTTTATAAAAAGGCGATTGCAAGTTAAATAAATAGTGAAATTAAGACAAAAAGGATCAAAGATGAGGAAAGTGTAAGGCAAGATGCGGGTTGGATCTCTTAAAATAAATGCAATTTTTTCTGGAATCACAAATTTCAGTGATACACTGTTGTTTGTACTGATGATTCTCGCAGCTAGATTTCTTGGCGTCAATGACTTTGGTGCATTTACTTTTTCCTTATCTCTGGCCACTGTTTTTCTAACATGCACGAATTTTGGGGTTGACACTCTTGTAATACGGGACGTGGCTCGGGACAGGGAACTGGCTGCACGTTATGTCGGAAACATTCTGTACTGGAAGAGTGGGCTATCGCTTATAGCGTTTTTTGCGCTTATTGTAACCGTTTTTTATATTATTGAATCCACACGCGATGTACGGATAGTAACAAGTATTCTTGGCATAGCGGTCATGATGAAATTTTTTACAATTACATGGCGTGCATTTCTGCAAGCTCTTGAGCGTTTCGATATTGAAGCTCTTGCTGTCGTCTTTGAACAGCTTGTGCTCCTGATTGCTGGAACTTGTATGCTGTTCTTAGAATACGGTCTAATTGCATTCGCTTTTGCGTTTGTTTTTGCGAGAACCTTAGGATGCCTATTCACTTTCATTCTCCTAAAAAAAAACGTACACTTTTCTGTTAGATTCGATCGTCGGTTCATAGTGAACTTGCAAATCGAAGCAATCCCTATCGGTATTGCGCTTCTAGCCATGACGGCATACTTGCATATAGATACCTTAATATTATCTCGCATTCTTACTTACACAGAAGTTGGGCTATATAACTCAGCATTTAAGATCTATGTTGGACTTTTTCTTTTTCCTTCTATTCTATCCACGGTCTTATTCCCCCGTTTGTCTGGTGCATATCTTAAGAACAAGATGGAGCATAATGGTCTTTTAGTACGCGGTATTTTAATTTTGTTCTTAGTTTCTTTTCCTATAAGCATAGTCGGCATGGTGTTTTCTAAGGAAATAATTTTGCTCGTATTTGGCGAAGGATTTATTAGCGCCACAACTACAATGCAAGTCCTTTTTGGTGTAACAACTATCACCTTTCAAATATGGCTTTTGAGAATTTTTCTTATTTCAATAGATAAACAAAAAGCCTTGATGAATTTCAACATTATTGTTCTGTGCGCACGAATTGCCTTTGATCTCTTGTTAATACCTATGTACGGTATCGTCGGCGCGGCTATAGCGACGGGCGCATCTGAGTTACTCCTTTTTTGTGGTATCTGGACGTATTTGTTAACCAAACATTTTCAGCTGAAAAGTACAAGTGACTTTGTGCGTAAGGCTTTATACATTATGAAATTTGAAATCAATGAGGACGAAAAGTCTAATATATTGAGGTAAACCTTTGCGTAAACTATTTCAAAGTAGATTCGTAGGCATGCTCAAACGGTGTTCTCGAATTGATGCAATTTTTCTTATTATCGCTTTTCTTTTTTTATTGCTTCTTGATGATCCGGTCATAAGTCCAGCTAAAAGCGCTGATTCATCTATCCATCGTTATGATGTCTTTGAACTGTCACTTCAGGGCAGTGTCTACCCAAATACTTATAGGGATGCTCCCTCGACTGAGGTTATTTTTGCCGGTCCGGATAAAACTATTATCACAACGCCTGCTTTTTGGAATGGCGGCACTGAATGGTTGACCAGGATGGCACCCCCTGTGGATGGAGCGTGGACATATAGTGTCTCGTCTGGAGATGCAAAGATTGACGGTCTGACGGGCTCCTTTACCGTTAGAGGCGGTATGGGAGGCTTAAATGGACATGGCATGGTGGAGGTTGATCGTACACATCCTCATAAATTTCGTTACAGCGACGGAACACCATTCTTCTTTATGGGACACTCAATTGATTGGCACCGACAGGGAAAGCTTGCTTCAGGCCAATACCAACAAATTATTCAGGCTCGGAGTCAACAAGGATTTACAGTTCTTGTGAATTATGCGGGTCCGTGTCTTGGAAAACCTATATTCAGTTCAAATGAGAGTGGCCCTCCTTTTTTCAATAATAATTTGGATCAGCTAAACCCTGCTCATTTCCAAGAGGTTGATGAGCGACTTAGAATTGCAGTGGACAACGGACTCGCGGTCACTATTGCAATGAGTTTTGCCGACCAGAGAATCTGGAACTTGAATCGGGCAAAGCTTGAAAGGGCCTGGAAATACGTAATGGCAAGATATGCTGCTTACCCTATTTTCTGGCAACCCATTGGAGAATATGACGAAGGATCGGTTACTCGTGCGAGAGAGATCGGCCAGATAACAGATGCTTTTGACCCATATAACCATCCTCTGAGTATGCACTCAACTCTTACCTCGGCAGAATTTGCTGGCGAGCCTTGGTTCGACTTTATCATCCATCAATCCGGCAAGGGACAGATCCCGATCACTCTGGTACGTAACGAATATTCCCATAATTTACCTATAGTCGAGGAAGAGCACCGCACCACAGATACCAACTTGGTACGAAAATCCGCTTGGCGACACTTTACGAATGGTGCATACTACACGCTGACCATGGCCAATTATGTAATATCAGATAAAAGAACAGATCAACTGAGTTATTTGATGAATTTTATAAATGGCATCTCATTTCGAGACCTTAAACCTCATCAGGAACTTGTTAGTCGTGGAGATTGTATTGCAAAACCGGGAATAGAGTATATCATTTATTTTTTGACTGGAAGGACTGTGACGGTAGATTTGTCGGCCACATCGGGAACTTTAAACATCAAGTGGTTCAACCCTCGGACCGGGAAAAACATAGCAGCAGACTCTATCCTTGGAGGGGCCTCGCGCTCTTTCACCCCCCCGGATACAAACGACTGGGTATTGCATATCACACAAAATAAGCCCTGAGACTATCAGCCATAGACTAACCGTTCATTGTGGTTGCTGCACTGTCATCCATCTTGAATCACCAAACGGACAGGCATTAGCTATGATCAAGTGGGGGCCATGCTTAATGGTTTAATGTTAGCCAGCGGTCATTATCAGGGAACTTATTATTCCCAAGCCGATGGCCAAAGTGAGACTTTTTCCTTTGCAATTAAGGGAGGGGAAGGCCAGTACGCGGTTTCATCATTCAAGGACGATCTCGCAATAATCATTCGACAAGATTGAAGTTGGCCACATAGAACCACTATTGTAATCCCTTACATCTGCCTTTTCAGTTGAATTATGCCACTGCCAATAGCCCATTCCGCCGCCGGACTTGCCGGATATCTTACCTTTAAGAAAAGGACTCCGGATAGCTCACCGAAACAAGAGTTATTACTGGTGGGATTATGTCTATTTCTTGCGAATCTTCCGGATCTGGACTTTATACCCGGTTTTCTGTGTGGTGAACCTGGTAGATTTCACCATGGCCCCAGTCACAGCCTCGTGGTTGGACTGGTTGGAGCCCTAATATTTTACCGATTTGCATGCTATTGGCTCACGGGGATTTCAAAAAAACGGATTTTTGCCTGTTGCCTTGTATCACTCCTGTCGCATCTTGTCTTAGATTATTTCTCTGCAGATACCTCTAAGCCTTTTGGGGTGCCT
>DFBI01000123.1 GCA_002367335.1 Syntrophaceae bacterium UBA3084
GGTAGATCTAAAGCAACAGAAATAATTGAAAGGATAAGCGTAAGTTAGTGATGGGTATAAGTATTGTATCTGTAATAATTTTATTGGGAGTATTAATTTTTGTCCATGAGCTGGGTCATTTTCTTATTGCTAAGTGGTCAGGTGTAGGGGTCTTAAAGTTTTCTCTTGGTTTCGGTCCCAAACTCGTCGGCAGGAAATTTGGCGAAACCGAATATGTCGTTTCTATAATTCCTCTGGGGGGTTACGTAAAACTCTTAGGAGAATCTGAAGAGGATGAGCTTTCCCCGGAGGATGAAGAGAGGTCGTTTCAAAAACAATCTGTATTAAAAAGAATGGGAATTGTTGCGGCCGGCCCTTTATTTAATTTTCTTTTCGCAATCATTGCATTTTCCCTGATCTATAGCGTTGGGGTTCCTGTTTCGACCTCTAAAGTCGGGAGTGTTCTGGAAAAAAGTGCGGCTCTCAGGGCAGGAATACTGAAAGGAGACCGTATAATCGGGATAGATGGGAAGGATGTGTCGCGGTGGGCGGAGCTGGTTGATATCATAAGTAAGAGCAACGGCAGGCAAATGAAGCTTACCATAGATAGAAACAATAAAGTTCATGATATCTATGTGATGCCGGAAACAGTAAAGGTAAAGAATATCTTTGGTGAGGAGATTCAATCTTGCAAGATAGGTATAGCAATTTCATCTGAAACAATTATAGAAAGACTGAATCCATTTCTGGCACTTGTTGAAGGGGTAGACCGGACATGGTGGTTCACAAAACTTACATTTTTGACCATAGTTAAGATAGTTCAACGTGTAGTTTCACCGAAAACTCTAGGGGGACCTATATTAATTGCCCAGATGTCCGGGGAATATGCGAAGCAAGGTCTTATTCCCTTTATATTTTTTATGTCTGTATTAAGTATAAATCTTGGAGTGTTGAATCTTCTTCCCATCCCTGTTCTTGATGGAGGGCACCTGTTTTTTTACCTCATAGAAATCATTACAGGTAAGGAAATAAATGTAAAATGGAGAGAAATGTCTCAGCAATTAGGGTTTTTTCTCCTGATCTTATTGATGATATTTGTTTTTTATAACGATATAATAAGAATATTAGGTAATTAATAATGTTGATCCTGGCAAGTGATACTTCGACGAAAACGGCGAGTGTTGCCCTGCTAAGGGATAGAACAATAGTAGCCGAGAGTTTTATTAATATAGGGAAAAACCACGGGGAGACACTTTTGCCGGAGATCATGGATTTACTTTCAAGTGGGAATACCACACTTGATGAAATAGATCTCTTTGCCGTTACAATTGGTCCCGGTTCATTTACAGGTCTTCGGGTAGGGGCGAGTACGGTTAAGGGATTAGCCTTTGCAACAGGACGACCGGTTGTCGGTGTTTCTACCCTGGAGACACTTGCATCGAATCTTTCAAATTCTTTGATAGCGATTTGCCCCATGCTCGATGCAAGAAAGGGAGAAGTTTATACAGCTCTTTACAGGCCGGAGAAAGCTGACTTTCCCAAAGAAATTGTAAGTGAAGAAGTCATGGATCCAGGTGAATTTTTGGAAGGTGTGGATGAAGATGTCATTTTCCTGGGTGATGGCGCGGTGAGTTATATGGATATCATCAGAAAGAGATTGCCGGACAAATCACACTTTGCCATTTCTCACCTCAACTATATCAGGGCATCTTCGGCAGGGCTTATTGGATTGAAAAAGTTTCGTGATGGTGATACTCTGGATTTACTTACTTTTACACCCCGGTATCTTCGTGTATCAGAAGCAGAAGCAAAGGGAAAACATTCTTATGGAAAATAGAAACGGCCCTGTTGTATTTGAGGGATTTATTTTTATTATACCCCTTCTCGTATTAACGGTTATCTTTGCATGTTACGGATTGGTCTGGTTAACTGCGGTCTTTCTTGTCGCCACTCTTTTTGTTACTAATTTCTTCCGAAATCCTGAAAGAACAGCTCCGGAAGATGAAAGAACCGTTGTGTCGCCTGCCGACGGAAGGATCATAAAGATAGAAGATGTAAATGAAGATGATTTTTTAAAAGACAGGGTTAAAAAGGTCAGCATATTTATGAACCTGTTCAATGTTCATGTGAACAGGGTACCTTGTTCAGGTCTGGTAAAAACAATCCGCTATAAAGAGGGAAAGTTCTTTTCTGCCAACCTTGATAAGGCTTCTTTATTCAATGAAAGGAATTACGTTTTAGTCCAGACTGAAGGCGGCAAAGAGATTCTCACCATACAGATAGCCGGGATAATTGCGAGAAGAATAGTCTGTTGGGTGAAAGAAGGAATGCGCATTGAAAAGGGGAAAAGGTTTGGCCTTATACGGTTTGGTTCACGGCTTGAAGTATTCATGCCTGTGGATACCGAAATTTTTGTAAAGATTGGTGATAAGGTTAGAGCTGGAGAAACAGAAATAGGGCGTTTAAAATGACGAATAAATCCAAAAGCCGACATGATGGAATGAAAAAAGGAATTTATATTCTTCCGAATCTTTTTACCACTGCAAGTCTATTCTGCGGATTTTATTCGATTATTGCATCAATGAATGGGGATTATTTGCACGCGTCTGTTTCTATTCTGGTAGCTTGTGTACTGGATGGTCTTGATGGAAGAATCGCCAGGTTTACGAACACAACAAGCAAATTCGGCAGTGAATATGATTCACTATCCGATTTAGTTGCGTTTGGTGTGGCGCCGGCAATTCTTGCGTATGCATGGGCACTTTCTCACTTCGGGAGATATGGATGGCTTGCAGCGTTTCTATTTGTTGCCTGTGGCGCTCTGCGACTGGCAAGGTTCAATATCCAAATCGGTATTCTTGAAAGTAAAGTTTTCAATGGTCTTCCTATACCGGCTGCCGCCGTGGTTGTGGCCGGCGTGGTTTTATTTTATTATTACCTGGGGGAAAATGGGCAATTCAATAATGTTTCCATTCTCTTAAGCGTTGTTGTTCTGTCTTTTTTAATGGTGAGTAACGTTAAATATTACAGTTTCAAGGATATGAATTATTTCGCGAGAAAGCCTTTTATGACCCTGGTGTTAATCATATTTATTTTAGTTATTATAGTTCTGGAACCGCAACTGATGATATTTACTTTCGCCGTAGGTTATAGCCTTTCCGGTCCTGTCTGGACACTTGTTAAAATCATCAAAAAAGGGAAGTCAAGAGAAAAAACTGGAAACAATTGAAAAACATAAAACATAATAATGAAGTGGTAAGGATAACTAATGAGAAAATACAGCGTAGCAGTTGTTGGAGCGACAGGTGCTGTTGGGAATGAAATGATTCGTATTCTTGAGGAAAGAAATTTCCCTGTAGGGGAATTAACACTCCTTGCTTCAGAAAGATCCATGGGAAAAGAATTAACTTTTAAGGGGAAAACTTATCCTGTTGATGTGTTGGATGAAAATTCTTTTGAAGGAGTGGAGATCGGACTCTTTTCCGCCGGTGGCAGTATCAGCGAGCGTTTTGCGCCGATTGCGGCTGATGCAGGTTGTGTTGTGGTGGATAATACCAGCGCATTCAGAATGGATCCCGATGTTCCATTAGTTGTTCCTGAGGTTAACCCTGAGGATATTGGTATGTATCAAACGAAGGGAATTATAGCAAACCCCAATTGTTCTACCATACAAATGGTTGTGGCGCTAAAGCCGATTCATGATATGGCAAGAATAAAGCGAATTGTAGTTTCCACCTATCAGGCAGTATCCGGAACAGGGAAAGCAGCAATCGAGGAGCTTGTTGAACAAACAAAAGCCCTCCTCAATCTTGAGGAACCTGAAGTAACGGTTTACCCTCATAGAATTGCCTTTAACTGTCTTCCTCATATAGATGTTTTCCTGGATAATGGTTATACAAAAGAAGAAATGAAGATGGTGAACGAAACAAGAAAGATTATGAATGATCCTTCCATAACTGTGACTGCCACAACAGTGAGAGTTCCCGTTTTTTACAGCCATTCTGAATCTGTTAATATTGAAACAGAGAGAAAAGTTACCGCAGATGAGGTGAGAGAAATCCTTTCCGATGCTCCTGGAGTAACGGTTGTTGATAACCCGGATAATTGTGAATATCCTCTTGCCTCTGACGGTGCGGGAAAAGATGATACCTTTGTGGGAAGAATACGGGAGGATGAATCTATTCCGAATGGAATTAACATGTGGATCGTGTCCGATAACATAAGGAAGGGAGCTGCTTTAAACACAATACAGATAGCAGAGATCCTTATAAAAGAATATCTCCAATGAAAATCATAGGGGGGCAGGCAAAGGGAAGAAAAATACACCTGCCAAAGGGGGCTCAGTGCAGAGCCACTGCTGACAGAACCAAGGAAGCTCTGTTTAATATCCTTCCTTCGATGGAGGGAAAGACATTCCTTGACCTCTTTGCAGGCACCGGGAATATAGGTATTGAAGCGCTGAGCAGAGGAGTTGGAAAGGCGGTATTTGTTGAGAAAAACACTCTCCTCGTAAAAGCGGTTAAGGAAAACCTGAACAGGTGCGGATTTAAAGATAAATATACGTTAATCGCATCTACAGTGGAAAATGGAATTCGGATGCTGGCAAGAAGAAAAGAGCAATTTGATATAATATTTGCCGACCCTCCTTACATGAAAGGTTTTATTCAAAAAACGCTCAATATACTCAGAGATATTACCTTGATTTCAGAAAATGGTATTATTGTTATGGAGCATTCGTACAGGGAGAAATTTAAAAGAGATAACGATAAAATCATTCTGGTTGATCAGAAAAGATACGGAGATGCCATGATTACCTTTTTTGAAGTTAAAGGTTTATCATAAAATAAGAAAAATGTGAGGTTGGCATGAAGAAAATAGCGGTATATCCCGGTTCATTTGATCCTATTACAAACGGTCATATTGATCTTATAGAAAGAGGCTTGAGATGTTTCGATGAGCTAATTATTCTTGTTGGATATAATCCGACAAAAACCTTTCTATTTACCGTGGAAGAAAGAATTGCTATAATTAAAGAACTGGTTGGCGAGAATCCGAGGCTCAAGGTGGATAGCTATTCAGGTCTTATTGTTGACTATGTTGATAAGATGGATGCAAATATTATTTTAAGGGGTCTGAGGGCTATGTCTGATTTTGAATACGAATTTCAGATGGCGCTCATCAATAGAAAATTACACAGAAGTATAGAAACAGTATTTCTGATGACCGGTGCCCAGTGGTTTTATGTTAATTCCCGAATCATAAAAGAAGCAGCCAGCATGGGAGGGTCTGTAAGGGGGCTTGTCCCGGAGAATGTTCTTCGCAGGCTGAAAGAAAAATACCCGGGTTTTAAAAATAATAGTTAACCACAATATGCAAGGTCTCCAATTATTAACGATAAAAATATATTACAGGGAGAATTACCAAAGATGAAACTTGCGGAGAGAGCAGGAAGGATAAAGCCGTCACCAACACTTGCCATTACCGCGAAGGCGAATGCGCTGAAAGCCGGAGGAAAGGATATTATAAGTTTCAGCGCTGGTGAGCCGGATTTCAACACACCTTCAAATATTAATAATGCGGCCATAAGGGCAATCGAAGATGGTTTTACAAAATATACTCCCGCCGGTGGCACAGATGAGCTGAAAGATGCGATTATAGATAAATTCAAGCGGGACAATAAATTAACATATAA
>DFBI01000190.1 GCA_002367335.1 Syntrophaceae bacterium UBA3084
CTGCGTGCAACGCACAGGCAGACAGTTATCGAGAACAAAGACTCTAATATCTTATCATTAATATTTGTGTCAAGAGATAGTTAACCCAAACAGGTTATCAACCCACTATGTGAAAATAAAAATCACGGATCAGGATATCAGCTTAAGAATTTTTGCCTTCTCGTAAACTTTCCGGGCCTTCTCAGTGAGACCTTCTGATTTGCATAAATCAGCAAGGTTTATATAGTAAAAGGGATTTTGGGGATCAGCGTCTATGGCTTTCTCATACAATTCAATAGCCATGGGATAGTTCTGCTCCCGGGCAAGCATATTCCCAAATCTGTTATAATAAACACCCCTAGACTGGGGATCAATCCTGATTGCATTTTCATATGCTTCCTGTGCCTCATCCAGTTTGCCCTGTTTAACTAACACATCACCAAGGTTACAGTGATAAAGAGGGTAATCAAATTTATAATCGAGTGCTTTCTTCAGTGCATCTTCTGCTCTTTCATATTGGAAACACTGCAAATAAGCATTCCCCAATTTGTTATAGTAGTTGTCAGTTTCTGCAGGTTCGATCTTTATAGCATTTTCATATGCTTCATTGGCGCTGGTAAAATTTCCAGCCATGACATAAGCATTGCCAAGATAGCAGAAACACATGGGAGCAACAGGTTCCATCCGTATGAGGAGTTCAAATATTTCAATGGCTCTTTCTGTTTTGCCGGCCTTAAGACAGGAATCACCCAATGTATGTAAAAGCGCTGCATCTCCCGGTTGAACGGCAACGACACGCTCACAAATATCAAGAAGCTGCTTATAACTACCTTCTGCACGGAATATTCGAACCATCTCGTCAAACGCAAAACCGGTAAATACTTTTCTACTCAGTTCTTTTTCCAAAAGCTTTTCAAAACATTTAATCGCCTCGGCCAACTTTCCGTTATCCCTGTAAGCCCAGCCCAGAGATAAAATGAGTGAATCGTTTCCAGGATTCATCTTTATTAATTTCTTGTACAGTTCAATCGCCTTGTCGTAGCGTTTTTCTCTTATATACTGATCGGCCTGATCGTAAAAATCATTTGAATCTATTTTATTGATCTTCTTCAAAGCTGGAGATTCCTCCTTGCGTAGTTAGATGATACAAACAAAATTTGATGTCTTCATATGAATCTATGGGATTTTATACTTGAAAAAAGTTTTGTCAATGAAATTATAAAGTTCGTGCCTGTCTGTGCGTTGCCTGTCTGCGTGCGCCTGCCTGTCGCGCCCACGACGCAGACAGGCAAAATTGGCTTCGGCGTGAGACTTCGGCGTGAGCTCAGTCGAACGGCAAAAGAATTTAGTAACCGTTCACGGTTGGTCGCCTTTTCTCATTCAACATTCGATGTTCATCTTGGTTCCGGCTTGTCCGGGTTAGGATATTAGACGTGAGGTTCTTGATATACAGGTTGGGGATGTAGCTCAGTTGGGAGAGCGCGGCGTTCGCAATGCCGAGGTCAGGGGTTCGATTCCCCTCATCTCCACCAATCTGAGACCTGGCATATTATGCAGGGCCCATCCTACTATTGACCTTAGCGCTTGCGTCTAACGCTTCTTTAGTGATGAAGCTCCCTTCTTTTTATGCTATTGTTCAGAAGTCGATTTACACCTCATTATTTAAAATAGAGGATATCCTTCCCCTCAAATATTTAAAGTAATCCCCTGCATATCGAAGACGGCTGCCATACCAGGAAAAGATTTCTCCATCGACGAGAAATACCTTTGCAAAAGGAAATTTTTCTTCAAACTCGCGGACGTGTTTTTTTTCAAAGAGATACGGTTCAGAACAGAGAAGTATTATTTCCGGTCGCGCATCTTTGATTTGTTCTTCTGTTACTGCAGGATATCGGGGTAATGAATCAAAAACATTGGCCAGCCCGCATTTTTTCAGCATTTCGTTGATAAAGGTATTTTCTCCTGCCACCATATATGGTTCTTGCCAGATAAAATAGGCGGTTCTAATCTGTAAATCTTCGACCTGGTCTATATCTGAAACTATCCGGGAAATAATGTCATTAGCCTCTCTTGGCCTGCCTACGAGCTCTCCGATACCTCTGATCATATCCAGTGCGTTTTCCAGAGTATAAATATTACTGATCCAGACAGGATATTTTTCTTCGAGTTTTTTAATTTCTCCCTTAGCGTTTTCCTCTTTATTGGCTATGATTACATGCGGTTGTAGCTGATCAATTAATTGAAAATTGACAGATTTTGGTCCGCCGATCCTGGTTTTATGATCACATTTTTCTTTTGGGTGAATACAAAAATCCGTAATACCGATTATTTCTTCGTCCAGGCCCAAATCAAAAAGCAGCTCCGTTTGTGAGGGAACCAGCGAAATAATTCTACGGGGTGTTTGACTAAAATGGTGTGTTTTCCCTAATTGGTCCGTAAAAAGCTTTTTCATTTTGATAATTTTTTTGGTTACAATCGATTGTAAAGATTAATTATTTGTCAATGTGATCTGTGTCAACTCGTAGTATTAGTTCCGCACGATAGTCAAGCTGGTTTCCATCCCCTGATTCACC
>DFBI01000134.1:0-797 GCA_002367335.1 Syntrophaceae bacterium UBA3084
GACCATCTGCTGGATAGGGGAACTGATAAATATTTAAATATTATAATCGATGAGGCACACCGATTTCGAACCGAAACAACCATAACCTACGAGAAACTGGCGGAAATATGTCGCGGAAAAAGAGTTATTCTTGTAACGGCAACGCCCTACAATAATACCCCGAAAGACATTCTGAGTCTTCTGAAACTGTTTCAGAAAGCCAAGAAAAGCACTATCCCTGGTCTGCCTGATCTGGAATCTTTTTTTAATAGCCTGGACAAAAAACTTAAAAATCTTGATCGAAAAAAAGATTATACTAAATATATAAATAGAGTAAAAGCAAACGCACGAGAAATACGCGATAAGGTGCTTAGACATTTGATGGTGCGCCGTACCCGAACAGAAATTGAAAAATATTTCAGCAAAGACATAAAAGAACAGGGACTCAAATTCCCGGAGGTTAAAAAACCAGAGCCCTTATTTTACGAACTTAATGATAAAGAAGACGATATTTTTAATAAAACCATTGACCTTATTTCCAATCAATTCAGATACGCACGCTACATGCCCATGCTTTATTATGAAGGCAAGATCGATCAGCTGGAAGAGCAATCCCAGCGGAACATGGGCCGATTTATGAAAATACTTCTCGTCAAAAGGTTGGAAAGCAGTTTCTTTGCATTTAGAAATTCAGTGAACAGATTCTTGCATTCTTATGAGATGTTCATAAAAGAGCTTAACAACGGTCATGTGTATGTCAGTAAGAAGCACATCAACAAGATATTTGAACTCCTGGAAAACGACGATGATGAGGCCGT
>DFBI01000134.1:921-4104 GCA_002367335.1 Syntrophaceae bacterium UBA3084
CTTCTGAAATTTGTAAACGAACTGTCAAAAAAGGCTGTCTTACAAAAAAACCATCTCATCATCTTTACCGAATCGAAAGAGACCGCCAATTATCTGTTTAAAAATATTAATGAAGAATATCCTGGCAAGGTTCTCTTGTTTACTGGCGATTCAGGCGAATCTATCCGTGATAAAGTGCTTGAAAACTTTGACGCCCGGGCCCGCCATCCTAAAGAAGATTATCGTATACTAGTCTCTACCGAAGTCCTGTCGGAAGGTGTGAACCTGCATCGTGCCAATGTGGTGATTAATTACGACATCCCATGGAACCCGACCCGAATGATGCAGAGAGTGGGGCGTATTAACCGGGTTGACACACCCTTTGATGTCATCCATACCTTCAATTTCTTCCCTACGACGCAATCCAATGACCAGATAAAGCTGAAAGAAGCGGCGGAAAGTAAAATCAATGCCTTTCTAACCCTTCTTGGAGGGGATGCAGAACTTTTAACCGAAGGCGAACCAATCGGTTCCCACGAGCTCTTTAACCGGTTGATTTCAAAGAAAACGCTAGAAGGCGATGATGAAGCGGAGGAAAGCGAACTGAAATATCTGCAGGTTATCCGGGATATCCGCGAAAAGGATGCCCACCTTTTTGAAGCAATAAAACACCTGCCTAAGAAAGCCCGCACAGCAAAACAAAACGATGCTATTGCCGGTGTGCTTATCACCTACTTTCGCCGTGGGAAACTGCAAAAGTTTTTCAGGGCGCATTATAAGAAAACAGCGAAAGAACTTGATTTTATATCAGCAGCAAAGCTTCTTGAAAGCAAGCCTGATGAAAAAAAGAAGAAGCTCCCCGGAGAGATTTATGACCTCTTGGACAAAAACAAGGAAGCCTTTATTATCGCTACAACCGAAGAAATGGCTGAACCTCAGAAAAGAAGGGGATGCGATAGCGCCGCAAATATCCTGCGTATTCTAAAGGCAACTATTAAAAACACACAAAAATTCACAGAAGACCAGGAGCTTTACCTCAAAAAAGTATTCACCCAACTTGAGGAAGGCGGCCTACCAAAACAGACGGCAAAAAGTACATTAAAAGCCTTGTATGAGCTTAAAAGTGAACTGGCAAATCCTTTCAAGGTGCTGGCAGTCCTACAGAGCAATATCCCCGCGCGGCTGCTGCAAAGCCACTATGCAGAGCAGAACCCGGCAGTATTCGGTAAACGTGAAGTGATCCTGTCATTGTATCTGTCAGGTAAATAAATATGATTGATAAAGAATCTCAAACAGTTGAATACAAACACGACTGGCATAATGAATATTTAAAGGTTGTTTCCGCATTTGCAAATAGCAGTGGCGGCGTTTTATATGTCGGATTGGATGACCAGGGAAAAGCCTGCGGTTTAAAAAATGCCAAAAAATTGCTTGAGGATATTCCAAATACAATCAGAAACAAACTTGCAATTCTTCCTTCGGTTGAACTAGAAAGGAAAAACAGTAAAGATATCATTAAGATAACGATTTTACCAAGTTCTGTCCCTGTTTCCTATAATGGCAAATACTATATGAGAAGCGGAAGCACAGTGCAGCAATTGCAGGGAAAAGAACTAGCGGATTTCCTTTTGAAGAAAACAGGCAGAACATGGGATATGATTGTTGAAACAAAAGCTGATCTTAAAGAGATTGATTATAATTATATAGAAAAATTTAAAAAGTATGCCGCTGACAGAATCCCCTCTATTGTTAAAGAAACAGATAATACTATACTCCTGCATAAACTAAAGCTGATTGATGATGGGGATTTAGAAAGAGCAGCGGTTCTTCTTTTCGGGATTGATCCGCAAAAATTTTACGGGCAGTCTATTATTAGGATTGGAAAATTCCTGTCAGATACAGAAATTCAAACAACAGATCTGGTAGAAGGTAATCTTTTTGCTCAACTGGAAAACAGCCTGGAAATACTCCGGACAAAATATCTGGTCAGCAATATAAAATATGAAGGTATTCGCCGTCGTGATATTCTTGAATATCCTTATGAAGCATTAAGAGAAGCTATTATTAATGCACTGATTCATCGGAATTATTCAGGCACATCCCAAATCCAGATACGGGTTTATTCTGATAAGTTAATAATAATGAATGAGGGAAAACTCCCACCGGAAGTTCCTGTCGAAAAATTAAAAACCGATCATCTATCCAGACCTAGGAATAAGCGTTTAGCAGAAACTTTTTATTATGCTGGATTTATTGAAGCCTGGGGACGTGGAACATTAAAAATTGTGGAAAAGTGTGTCGAACAGGGATTACCGGAACCGGATTTCAAAGCAGAAAACGATGTGATGACCGTGATCTTTTATAAAGATAAATGGAATGAGGAAAATTTAAGAAAACTCGGGTTGAATGAAAGGCAGATTAAAGCGGTGATATATGTGAAGGACTATGGAAAAATTGGTAATAAAGAGTATCAAGAGCTAAATAATGTTTCAAAAAGAACTGCAACAAGGGACTTTGAGAATCTAATAAAAAAGGATATTATTATTCAAATTGGGGTTACAGGAAGAGGGACAGAATATACTTTGAAATGGGGCCATAAAGGGGTCAAAGGGGCCATAAAGGGGCCATAAAGGGGTCGAACTATATAATATATAAGCAGGGAATAGTATATGAATAAACAACAGGCGCAACAAATCATAAGGGATATCTTTGAAGATTCATTTGATAAAAACTGTTTTGCTGGTTTTATCAAAAACCTTTTGAACAGGATTGAGGACGCGCCATTTACCTATAAGGGGAATTATATCCCCGAAGCGTATAGGCAATACATAAAAACACTGGAACGTATCGGCAAATTCAGCGACGGGGAAAACAGCATTGATATCCTTGTCATAACCTTACAGAAAGAGACCTCTCTTGAACGTGCCCGCACCATGCAGCGCAATTTTATCGCCTGGTACTTAAACGGCAGCAGGGGCGGTAAAATGAAAGACGCGGCATTGGCTGCGTTTGTCTCTCACGATGAAGAGGACTGGCGGTTTTCACTGGTTAAAATGGATTACAAATTTGAAAAGACCAAAACCGGCAGAATGAAAGTAAAGGAAGAATTCACTCCTGCCCGGCGCTGGTCATTTTTGGTGGGCGCCAACGAAAAAAGCCATACCGCCCAAAGCCGTCTGGTTAATATTCTGGCAAATGATGAAC
>DFBI01000073.1:0-1799 GCA_002367335.1 Syntrophaceae bacterium UBA3084
AAATTTTCTCTACGCGACTTCTCAACTTGCTCAAACGACTTTAAGGAGTGTCTGCGGTCAGGTAGAACTTGACGAAATTCTGGCAGAAAGAGAGAAGATCAATGCTCAGTTGCAGGAGATACTCGACAGGAGTACCGATCCCTGGGGGATCAAGGTGTCGACTGTTGAGGTAAAACATATTGATCTTCCTCAGGAGATGCAGCGGGCTATGGCCAAACAGGCAGAGGCGGAAAGAGAAAGAAGAGCAAAAGTTATTAATGCGGAAGGAGAATTCCAGGCCGCTCAAAAGCTGGCTGATGCGGGTAGAGTTATTGCCGAACAGCCCATAGCCTTACAGCTTCGTTATCTTCAAACGCTTGTCCAGGTTGCATCTGAAAACAATTCGACAACACTATTCCCCATACCAATTGATTTGTTCCGGCCGTTCCTGGATTTAATTGGAAAGAAAGAATCTGTGTAGATGCAAATAATCTTTGAACGTAAAACTTGAAACTTGAAACCTCATTCCATATTGAAAGGAGAAGAAAGTGGCAGGAAAAGAAAAGACATTTGTATTGACGAGTACTCTGATTCTTATTGCATTGGGCGTTCTTATTATCTTGAACAGTAGTGGGGCTTACGTATTTGACAAAAGCTGGCCGATTGTAATGATTGTCATTTCTGTCGGGATACTGGTTGAACGCATCGAAGACATTGGAGGATGGCTTATCGGTGTCGTCGGAATTATATTTATTGTTATGAGAAATCTCTACCCGAAAATTGAGTCATGGGTCCAATATGTTCTTCCTGTTGTTCTAATCCTTCTGGGGATCTATATGTTATTTGAACATTTTAAAAAAATGGAGAAATAGGATAATGAATGGAGGGCCTCTTCTGGGGGCGCACATGTCCATTTCAGGTGGGTTGGGAAAAGCGCTTCTCAGAGGGAGTGATCTTGGATGCAACACGATTCAGATGTTTACAAAAAATGCAAGCCAGTGGAGAGAGAGATATCTTGAAGAGTCAGAAATAGCTGAATTCAAGGAAGTAAGAAAGAAAGTAAAGATAAATCCAGTCATTTCACACAGCAGCTATCTTATAAATCTTGCATCAGCGGATGATGAGTTGTATGAAAAGTCAATAGATGCAATGTTGCATGAGATGCAACGATGCGAATTACTTGGAGTAAACTATCTTGTTATTCATCCCGGTTCTCACAGGGGGCGTGGCGAGGAATATGGAATCAAGAAAATAGTACAAGCTTTGGACGGGATTCATGAACGGACAAAAGGATACAGGGTTAAAATTACACTCGAAATAACGGCAGGTCAGGGGACGACCCTGGGTTACAGGCTGGAACAAATCGCCCGGATCATGAATGAGGTAGTAGAAAGTTCAAGGCTGGCATTTTGTCTCGATACCTGTCACGCATTTGCCGCGGGATATGAGCTAAGAACCGTTGAAGGTTACGAAGAGTTATTAAGGGAAATTGAAGAAATGATAGGCATGGACAAGCTCAAAGTCATTCATGTCAATGATTCAAAAAAGGATTTGGGATCCCGTATAGATCGTCATGAAAACATCGGAAAAGGAATGATAGGTAAAAAGCCTTTTCAATGGATCATGTCTGACGAAAGGTTGAAAGATATTCCGAAAATATTAGAAACACCCGGTTTTGGGAAGGATCTGGAGAAAGACCGTGTGAATTTTGATCTGTTGAGAAGTTTTGTCAGATTATAGCTGCTCCGGATTCCGGATATATAGAGATAAGCGTATCCTGGTCCGGCATCCTGTATCAAGTATCAAGGTATTGAAGGAGA
>DFBI01000073.1:1894-7993 GCA_002367335.1 Syntrophaceae bacterium UBA3084
ATAAAAAACGGTATATGGGATATGCTTTTTTCAAGGCTTTCATCGAGCGGTCAAATAGATGTCATCAAGAAACATTCCATTACAGAAGCTGTAAAAAAGGTGGGAAAGAAGGACATGACCGAGGCTGATGTTTACGGTCTGGGCAAAGAACTCGATGTTAACTTTGTCGTTTGGGGGAGTATAACCAAAATCGGTAACAGTATCAGCCTGGATGGAAGATTGCTTGATGTTGCCGCTTACAAATCCCCAGTCGGGGTATTTGAACAATGCAGAGGGATGGACGAGGTCATACCTAAAATAGGTGATTTTGCTAAAAAAGTTAATTATCACCTCCTGGGGCAGGTTCCGCCAAACTTTGTTCCTCCAGCTCAAACTCAGCCGATTTCTCAAACAAGAGCGCCGGTTGCGCAATCCCCCGAAGATTCTAAAGCAATCAAAGCGTTGAAAACACCCGAAGGCACCTACACGGCGATTATCAACCCCGATTTTATCCATGGATCCCGTGCCCTCGATCGAAAAGGATTCTGGATGACAAAAAGATATACAATTGAATTTAAGGGGATGGATATTGGAGATGTTAATAATGACGGTTTGAACGAGGTGGTGGTTATAGATAGCCGTAATGTAATGATTTATCAAAGAGACGGTAAACAGCTGAAGCTTCTTGATAAAATCCCGGGGAAAACTTATAGCGATAATGTTTCTGTTGATGTTGCTGATATTAATGAAAACGGGATCAAGGAAATCATTGTTACCAGTATGGAGAGTGGCGTTCTTCATTCATTTGTCCTGGAGTTTCATGACGGTAAATATATTAAGATTGCCTCGGATTTGCCATGGTTTTTAAGGGTTGTTGATACTTCGGGAATGCCGCGACTGCTGGGACAGAAACCGGGGATTGATCAGCCATTCGGTAAACCTATTTATGAAATTGTCTGGGAAAACGATAACTATGTGAGAGGAAACAGGATGTCTATTCCTGAAGGTCTTTCTGTTTATGGTCTCACCATTGACAGTATTGACGGAAGTAAGCGGGAAAGGATACTGGCCCTTGATCAAGATGATCATCTTCTCGCCTATGAAAAAACGAAAAAACCCATTTCAAAAATCCATGTCTTTGGCGGAAGTGAATACATCTTATGGAAGAGTGATGAGGTCTTTGGGGGGAGTAATAATTATATTGAACCCGGTCAGGGAACACAACCGGCAGGTGACGATGCCGATGAAGAGGATACGACATATATACAATTGAGAATTCTGACTTATGATATCAATAAAGACGGTAAAAAAGAAATAATTATCGTCAAGAATTTATCTGGTACTGGAAGATTATTCAAAAATATTAAGATGTTCACGAAAAGTGAAATATATGATCTTGAATGGGACGGGCTTGGAATGGTGGAAAACTGGAAGACGAGGAAAATCCAGGGATACGTTGCTGATTACCAGTTTAAGGATATCGACAATGATGGTAACAATGAAATAGTCTTAGCCGTCGTATTATCTCGCGGGGGAATTCTCATGCCCAAAAGTGTACTGGTTGCTTACGATTTAAAGCGGCAATAATCTTGACATGCGTTTTAATATATTGTATCAAGTCCCCCGTTATTAACATAAAGCTGGCGGTGTAGCTCAGATGGTTAGAGCATACGGCTCATATCCGTAGTGTCCGGGGTTCAATTCCCTGCACCGCCACCAAAAATATGGCTTAAGTCAGCAAAAATAAATAACTCATACACCCTGCTTGTCCTTTTGCTTGTTTTCTGTGTTGTGCTAAAGCTTACATAACTCGTTATGTGTGCTTCAACACGCCTTGAAACCAAACAAAATTACGGCGCAATCTGTATAACTTATTTATTTTTGATTCCTAAATCAGCGACAGACTATCGGCCATGGCAAGGCCTCTTCGTGAAGGATATATATAGCCGTTTTTAATATCAATAAGCCCTCCATCTATTAGTTTCATAATAATTTCTTTTTTTTCGATTAACAGGTCATAATTGTATTCTCTTTTAAAATCACAAAGATTAATTCCTTTTTTCGTACGTAGCCCCAGGCAAAGAGCCTCCAGACACAATTGATCCTTCGTTAAATATTCTGCATCTTCAACGGGAGGTTTCCCCTTTTTTATGTTACTAATGTATGTACGAAGAGATTTGTGGTTCCACCATCGCTTATTATGCAGAAGTGAGTGTGCAGAAGGCCCGAGACCAAGATAAGGTGTGTGATTCCAGTATTTCTGATTGTGACCTGAAGCATAAGTCATGCCCCTGGCAAAATTTGATACCTCATAATGGATGTATCCTGCGTCTTCCAGCTTTTCGGATGTTTTTATGAAAAAATCATACTGAAGTTCTTCATCAGGCAGAGTTATATTGCCTTTACGGCAGCTTGCGGCAAGAGGCGTTCCCGGTTCAACGGTTAACTCGTAGCAGGAAAGATGCTCGGGGTTGAAACTCAATGCCTGTTCAAGGGTTTGCGTCCAGCCGTTCATGTCCTGTCCCGGGACACCATAGATCAAATCAAAGCCCAGGTTGTCAAAGCCGGCATCACGGGACATTTCTAAGGTTGAAATTGCTTCTTTGTGTGAGTGTCTTCGTCCGAGAAAAGAGAGAATGGTATTGTCGAAAGACTGAATGCCCAGATTAATGCGATTAACCCCGGTTTTAAGAAGCGCTTTGAGAAAAGTTGCATTCACATCTCCGGGATTTACTTCAATCGTGATTTCACTATCCGGTGAAAAAACAAAGCTTTCTTCAGCCTTTTCCAGAAGTTTTTCGATCTGTTCTATGCGAAGCACTGAGGGCGTACCTCCGCCGATATAAAGTGTGTCAAACACTTCAAACTGACCGCGATACATCCCCATTTCTGTGAAAAGTGATTCAAGAAAGTCAGAAATAAGATCAAGGGAGGTCACGGAATAGAAATTACAGTAGTTACACTTTGAGATACAGAAAGGAATGTGTATGTAAAGTCCGGGATTCATAAATACAATGATGAATTTTGAATTTTAAATTTTGAATGAAAATACAAGAGAAAGAAGCAGAAACAGGGATAAAGAAGCGTTACTTTTTTACCCGATACCGTTTATCTTTCCTCTTTGCCCTTCAATTCAAAATTCAACATTCAAAATTAAGAATTGTTTTTTAAGTTTGATCGGATTTCAGTATGGCTATGAAAGCGCTCTGGGGGATGGCTACCGATCCGACCATTTTCATTCGTTTTTTGCCTTTTCTCTGCTTTTCAAGGAGTTTTCGTTTACGTGTTATGTCACCGCCATAACACTTTGCCGTAACATCTTTCCGGAAAGGGCTTATAGTGGTTCTCGATATGATCTGACCGCCAATGGCGCCCTGAATGGCTATTTTAAACATTTGCCTCGGTATCTCTTCTTTTAATTTTTCACATGCATGGAGGCCACGTTCGCGGGCCAGGTCACGGTGTACTATCTGTGCCAGCGCATCCACCTTCTCGCCATTGACCAGGATATCGAGGAGGGCGAGACTGCTTTCTCTGTAATCGATCATGTCGTAATCAAAAGAACCATATCCCTGGGTAATAGTTTTTAAACGATCATAAAAATCGTAGATGACCTCTGCCAGGGGCATTTCAAAAATCAATTCCACACGGCCCGGACTCGGATAATTGAGTACCGATTTGTCACCCCTCTTTTCCCTGCAGAGTTTCATGACCGATCCCAGATATCTTTCGGGAAACATCATGGTAGCACGTATATAAGGTTCTTCCGATTTGGCTATAGTCATGGCGTCGGGGTAGAAAGAAGGGTTATCAATGTATGCGAGTTCCCCGCTGTTCAGTGTAAAACGGTACCTGACACTCGGAACGGACAAAATAATTGAGAGATCATATTCCCTTTCCAATCTTTCTTGTACGATGTCGAGATGTAAAAGACCAAGAAAACCGCAACGGAATCCCTGCCCCAGGGCTGCGGAAGAGTCTTTCTGATATGTGAAGGATGCATCGTTAAGTTCATATTTTTCCAGAGCAACGGTAAGTTCTTCATAATCATCTGAAGCAATCGGGTAGATTGATGCAAATACAACCGGTTTTGCCTCTTTGAAACCGGGTAATGGTTTAGAGCACGGTCTGTTGTCGAGTGTAATTGTATCACCGATATTTACATCGGAAACTGTCTTCACACCGGCAATGATGTAGCCGACTTCACCTGCGGAAAGCTTATCTTTTTTTTGACGTGAAATTAGAAAACTGCCCACTTCTTCAACTTTGTAGGTTGTTTCGTTATGCATGAAACGGATAACATCTCCGCTTTTTACGGTACCGTGAAATATACGGCAGTTGATTATTGTTCCGCGAAAAGGGTCGTACTTGGCATCAAAAATAAGAGAGGCCAGCGGCGCTTCTGTGTTCCCCCTGGGAGGGGGGATCTTCTGAACAATTGTTTCCAGGATCTCTTCTACGCCGGTTCCTAACTTGGCCGAGCAGGTGAGGCTGCTGTAAGGGTCCAATCCCAGTTCGGAGTCGATTTGCTCCATAACCGCTTCTATATCTGCAGAGGGAAGATCAATCTTATTGATAATGGGAATAATTTCCAGATCGTGTTCCATCGCCATGTACAGATTTGCCACCGTTTGCGCCTGTACCCCCTGCGCGGCGTCTATGAGGAGAAGGACCCCTTCACATGATGCTAGGGAGCGGGAAACTTCGTAGGAAAAATCGACATGACCGGGCGTGTCGATGAGATTGAGAAAATATACGTTACCATCTTTTGCTTTGTAGGGGAGGGTGATAGCCTGACTTTTTATGGTAATTCCCCGTTCACGCTCAATATCCATATCGTCCAGGATCTGGTTTTTAAAATTCCGTTCATCGATTACACCGGTGTACTGAATCATCCGATCGGCCAACGTGGATTTGCCGTGATCTATGTGGGCTATTATACTGAAATTGCGTATATATTTCATTACTTGAAAATATCACTGATAAAAAAGCCTTCCGGGACAGCAGGAAGGCTTTTAAGCATATTTTGGATGAATTTCCCTATCCTAATTTACTCAGGAGATCTTCAGATACTTCGTTGACGCCAGGCAATCCATCTACTTGAATTACCTTAACTCTTTCCTTGAAGTAATTTATACCTGCCGTAGTCCCTGTTTGTGTGTCATAGTAAATGTTGTGTCTCTTGTCAATGGCAGATTCATCCTGATCATCTGCTCTGGCGCTCAATTCTCCACCGCAGACCCTGCATACAAGTTTGCCGTTTTTTTCAGCCGGTTTGATTGCGTCAATATATATATTATTCGGATGGTTATTGTCATTTACGCACAGTCTTCTTCCCATTATCCGGTTCTTTGAAGTTTGTCTGTCAAGAACAATTTCGATTGCGTAATCTAACGTAATGTTTTCTTTCTGTAAAGCGTCGTGCAACGCTTCGGCCTGTACCAGATTTCTCGGGAAACCGTCTAAAAGCCAGCCGGTTTTGCAGTCATCTGCCTTCAATCTGTTCAGGATCATGGGGACGGTAATTTCATCGGGTACCAGTTCGCCTTTATCGATATAGCCCTTTGCCTTTTGCCCTAATTCAGTTCCTCCGGAGATGTTCTCTCTGAAAATCACGCCGGTTTCAATATGGGGTATCCCGAATTTCTTTTGAACAATCGCTCCCTGTGTTCCTTTTCCACTGCCGTTTGGTCCGAAAATCAAAATGTTCATGTTATTAAACTCCTTTCAAGAATGGCACCCTTATAGGAAATTATTGTATTTATAGCAAGGATTTATTTTCCCTCAGCGACGGCTTTTACTTTTGCCGCCAGATTTATAAGAAAAGATCTCTTATCCTGACGAACAGCCTGAGTATCCTCGTAATCTTCCTTGAAGATTGCTTTCACCGTATCTTTCTGGTTACCGTTGAACTGATCCAGAAAGACATCTATTTTTTTCTTGAACACTTTTGCACTTTCCAGTGATCTTTGAATGTGCCCCCTTGCATCTCCTCTGGTAAGGATGTGAGCATGAGGCAATAAGAGTATATTGATATCCAGTGCGACCAGTTTTTCAAGGGAATTCATATAATCGTTGTAGCTTGATGAGAATTCAGATTGGATGTCAAAATTGCTGTTA
>DFBI01000073.1:8017-9136 GCA_002367335.1 Syntrophaceae bacterium UBA3084
GAGACGGAATCCCTTGTGTGACCGGGAGTCGAAATAACTTTAATCTTCCATTTGCCTCCGAGGTCGAATTCATCCCCATCATTAAGGGTAATATCAACTTCAATGGAGTCGAAAGAAATGTCCTCGTTAGCGATTTGTTCCTTGAATTTGTCTTCGTAGTCTCCGCTTAAACTCTGTATTAATTTTATCGCCTTTGGTTTCCTAAAGATGTCTGCAGCAAGGCCGCTGGCGGCGATCTTCACGCCTTTTATATTTCTTTTCAAAAATGGGATGGCTCCGCAATGATCGTAGTGGGAGTGGGTGAGGAAGATGTAACGGAGTCTGTCTACATTTCCAAGATATTCTTTTAAATCTTTAAGATATCGAGGTCCCGAAATAGTTAGTCCTGAATCAAAAAGAGCAGGAGGGTCGCTCATTATGAGAAATGCGGGAAAGGAGTAATGTCCTATTGAATAAAGGCCATTACAGATTTTGCCCGATTTTTCCAGTATCATAAATCAACCACGTTCAGTCTTTGTCTAATGAAGCAAAATCATCTCTTTTAGGATAAAATACGTCGACAATTTTACAGTCCGTGAGAGTTTTGCCCGAGTGCTTAATATTTGAAGGAATTACAACTGCCGAAGGAGATTCCAGCGTTTTTGTTTTTCCTTCCATTGTAAATTCTATGGTTCCTTCCATAACATTCAGTATCTGTTCATGAGGGTGGTTATGTTCAGGTAGAATAACGCCCGCCCTAAATGTCCAGAAAGACAAGGTCAAGTTATCCGAATGGACGAATTTGACTTCACCGCCTGGAATTAATTCCCTTGCTTTGATTTCATTTAATTTGAATACTTTCATACAATCTCATTTGTGATTGGTAATTTCTTTGAACATCGCTTTGACTTTTAAATGATAGAAGAGACAATGTCAAGCATCAAGCGACTTTTCGCAGGTAGAACTGTTGAAGTGAGTTTTGTCTGCCTGAACCTTGGGTGAAGAATGTTGGTTGCTTAAATACGTCGCATCAAACATTATTTCTTAACTGCTGGACAGTATTAACTGATAATGATAGCCTTAAAATATAGGTTGTTTAAGATCGGGGCATCCTTTTTCTAAGGGACTGGAAATAAATAA
>DFBI01000073.1:9238-27711 GCA_002367335.1 Syntrophaceae bacterium UBA3084
AGTTATTAATTTTCAGTCCCTAAATGCATTAATCAACGGAATCATGAATTAATATTCACTATAAGGAAAGATGTAAAATGAAAGACGAAGAGAAAACGATAGAACAAATCATAGCTGAATTGGACGACATGGGAAAAAAAGCTGCCGGTAAGAAATCCGAAGAACAAAATGATGACTCTGAAAAAGATGTTACTTTTGCAGAGGGAGAATCTCAACAGCCTCATGAGGAGACGCGTGAAGTCAAAACAGGTGACGAATCAACAGGACACTCTGAGGAACAAGGTCTGGAAGAGGTAATCAGTGAGGAATCGTTTGATCAAATGTTTTCGGAAGAATCATCCGAAAAATCCCTATCCGAAGAACCGGGAGGAGAACCTCCTGATGAACCGCCTCCATCTCCTGAGAAAAGAGTATCAATGCGTATTTCGCGACTGACAGTATTCCTTGGCTTAGCCTTATTAGCCATTATCTTATCTGCTCTTTTCGTTTATCCAACAATGTACGAACATCGTTCAATGAAATACGGAGACAAAACGTACATTGTAAGAATAAACAGGATTACCCAGAGCGCACAATATTATGATGGGGGAGAATGGCGTAGTAAACCCTTAACGAGAATTTCGTCTTATAGAGGTTCTATTAAGGTTAATAAAGAAAATCTTCAAGTTACTTCCAAGGCGACTCAAGAAGCTTTTCCCAGGGCCTCTTCTCCGAAAGTTTCACCTGAACCCTCCGCAACTATTTTTCCTGAGACTGTTGTAAAAGCTCCCGCAAAGACTACGGTGGTTGCTCCGGCAAATGCCCCTGTGAAGATACCTCAAATTGCACCCCCGGTCACTCCTGAAGAGGCTCCTGTTCCAGGTGAAAGACCTCTCGCTAAGAGAGAACCGGGAAAAACTGCAAAGGTGACAGAAAAGACATCAACTGAACAAAAGTTAGTTTATCAAGATAAAAAGAGGACAAAAGTCAATAAAGAAGCTGATGTGATCACTCAGGAAAAGCCGTACACAATCCAGATTAGTTCTATGCGAAGTTTGATTTTAGCGGAGATGCTTTTGAAGGACCTGAAAAAGAAAGAGATAGATGCTTTCATGTACAAATTTGAAACTAGGAACCAGGGTGTCTGGCACGTGATATTTATCGGGCATTTTACTGATGGGGGAACGGCTACAACATATATGAAGGAAGAAAAAATAAATGATATTTATCCAAACAGTTTTGTTCGAAAAACGCCGCGTTATGCGTCTGATATAAGAAAAAAACAAAGCATGTGAACAGGTCGCTTCGCTCCTCAGAATGACAGTGCCACTCTGAATCTTTCGCTTACTGTCATTCTGAAGGATCGATAGCGATTGTGAGGCATCTCGCTCAGGGCGGGCTCTGTGAAGAGGACGAAAAGAAATGAACGCAAAGAAAGACCTGTAAGTTTCCAATATAGAAATAAGCAATTTTTCACAAGGTCAAAGGAATCAAGAGATTGCGCTGAGGCATATTAATATATGTCGTTCAAACAATCCCGCAGGTTGACCTGTCTGTGTGCGTCTGTCTGTGCCGGCAGCTGTCTGTGTGCGGGCACGCACAGGCAGGCGCAGAGATTCCGGAAAAGAGTTCTTCCTGGATGGAAACAAGTTGACAACTAACAGATGAACAAAGGGCCTCCGGTGGTGAAAACCTGCCGGGGGCCGTTTTTATGATACTCTTCAAGTTTATAGTATTTCATTGACATTTACTTTTCCTGTTGCCAGATCAAGCTCAAATGTTATAAGAACTTGCTTTTGTCATGATTCTTTTCTTTCCTTTTTTATTCCCCAAGATAATCTCAGGAAGGGATTATAACTGAATCAAATCTGCAACCGTGCAAAGCCTTTTGAATGTTACTGAGACATTCATAATAACGGAAAAATCAGCGCCGCACCATGTATTCATTATTGAACAGGCTGAAATTGCAAGATAATACTCAAGAAAGTGTGGTATAAAATAGTGAAAATTGATCTTATGATTTTTGATTTTGATGGCACTCTGATAGATTCGGGAAATGACCTTGCTACAGCAGTAAACCATACATTGAGAACTCTTGGAATTCCTGTTTTGGAAAAAGACAGAATTATAGAATTCGTAGGTGATGGAGTAAGAAAACTCATAGAAAGATCATTGGGTGATGCATTCCATGATAAATTCGATGAGGCATTGGATATTTTTATGTCTTATTATGATAAACACTTGCTTGATACAACAGGGCTTTATCCTGGTGTCTTGGAGACACTCGATTATTTTAGAATTAAGAAAAAGGTGATTGTTACGAACAAACTTTATGGTTTTACTTTAAAGATTGCAAAGGGATTGAAAATTGCACAGTGTTTTGATGACATCATTGGCGCGAACAGTAGTCTTTATAAAAAACCCGATCTCCGCGTAATACGTCCGTTGATGAAAAAGTATGATGTGGAGGATAAACATACTGTTGTTATAGGAGATGGAAATAATGATGTCCTCGTCGCAAAAAATACAGGTGTTTTGAGCTGTGCAATGCTTAATGGCTTAGGTAATAAAGATGAGCTTCTACAACTGAAACCCGATTATTTTTGTGAAAATATCAAGGAATTGAAAAACCTGTTTGAATAAGTTTATGGGTTTAGCTTTTTCCGCCAGATCTGCAATATCATCGGTTATGAAAACAGGATTCGTTACTATGTTACAAAAAGCGAAAAAGACTATTGAAAAATATAATATGCTTTCTTTTGGAGACAGAGTCGGAATAGGTGTTTCCGGCGGTCCTGATTCGGTAGCCCTTTTACATCTGATGGCTAGAGTTGCCAAAAATTACGGTCTTGCTCTGGTTATCATCCACTTGAATCACGGGTTAAGAGGAAAAGAATCAGATCGTGAGGAGGAGTTTGTTCAAGAGCTCGGTGAATCAATGAAAATTTCTGTTGAGTCAACGAAGGTCAATATCCCGTTAATAAAAGAAAAGGAGAAGGGATCTTTAGAAAATATCTGTCGAAAGGAAAGATACAAGTATTTTACTCAAGTAGCAAAAAACCTGCATATTGGTAAAATTGCCCTCGGGCATAATCTTAATGACCAGGCAGAGACGATTGTCATGAAATTCTTGCGGGGAAGTGGGTTGGAAGGATTAAAAGGGATACTGCCTGTCAGAGACGCAATTTACATAAGGCCCCTTATTGAGGTAACCAGAGATGAGATACTGCTTTTTCTGGAAAGTGAAGGGATAAAATATATTACAGACAGTTCCAACACGAATAATACATATTTGAGAAACAGGATCAGGAACATATTAATCCCGGAATTGAAAAATCGTTATAATCCACGATTCGTAGAAAGTATCAGTCATACTTCGAACATAATCAGGATGGAAAATGAATTTATCAAAAATTCTGTTGACCGGATTCTGTCCAAGTGGAATATCAATTTCAAAGAAAAGAAAGTGAACATGGAAATCCCAGAATTTAAGAAGTTACATCCGGCTTTGCAATCGCGAATTATAAAGACTCTTCTTGAAAATTGTTCTCCCGCGAAAACAGAGATCGGATTCAAGCACGTGGAATCTGTGATCGATTTAATAGAAGATGGACGACCGAACGGACTTCTGGATCTTCCATTTGGCGTCAAGGTAAGGCGGGAATATAGTAATCTGATAATTCTGGGGGGTAAAGAATCTGATGCGGAAACAGGTAAAAGCTTACAGACAACAGAGAAAAATAAAGGTATATATGGAGATGACAAATGGGAAGCGAATGATTATTATTATAATGTAGCGATCCCTGGTCGTGTTGATATCAAAGAAATTGGTATGAGTGTTGCGTTTGATATTATATATGATAAGGGCCGGTTGGATTTCAAATCAGACGATACAGTCTTTATGGATTATGAAACCGTTTCTTTCCCCCTTATTATAAGAAATATAAGGCCTGGAGACAGAATTCAACCCCTTGGAATAGAAGGGAGGAAAAAGGTAAGCTCCATTTTTATTGATGAAAAAATTCCCATGATAAAGAGGAAAAAGATCCCGCTTCTGGTTGATCAGAAATCGGTGTTGTGGATATCCGGGATAAAGTTAAGTAATAGAGTTAAAATTACCGATGCAACAGAGAAAATACTAAGAGCAGAAATTATTTGATAATATATATTGATTATTATAAAGGACGTTCAAATAAAAAAATTAAAAACGGCTATCCGGTTGTTTTTATAAGGAGTGAGTAAAGTGAATCAGGTTCATAAAAATATTGCCCTCTGGCTTGCAGTAACTTTAGTGATTATCCTTCTCTTTCACATGTTTAATCAGCAGCCCCAGGGAGGATATCAAGAGATTATCTTCAGCGATTTGATAGATTATGTCAACAAAGGCCAGGTTGATGAGGTTACAATACAGGGTGAACATGTTCAAGGCAGGCTGTTAGATGGAAGATCTTTTAAAACTTATATCCCAAAAGATTCCGGGCTTGTTTCTATATTGCGGGAAAAAGGTATAAGGGTTGCCGCAAAACCCACTGAAGGATCTACATGGTATATGACTATACTTATATCATGGTTGCCGATTCTTCTGCTTGTTGGCGTCTGGATTTTTTTCATGAGACAGATGCAGGCAGGTGGCGGCAAGGCCATGTCATTTGGAAAGAGCCGGGCCAAGTTGACGACCGAAAAATCGGGGAAGATAACTTTTGATGACGTGGCAGGTATAGATGAGGCGAAAGCGGAGCTTGAAGAAATCGTCGATTTTTTGAAAGAGCCTAAGAAGTTTACAAGATTAGGTGGGAGGATTCCTAAAGGTGTTCTTCTTGTTGGTCAACCGGGAACGGGTAAGACGCTTCTGGCAAGAGCAATTGCCGGTGAAGCAGATGTTCCCTTTTTAAGTATCAGTGGCTCAGATTTCGTTGAAATGTTCGTAGGGGTTGGCGCATCCCGTGTGAGAGACTTATTTAACCAGGGCAAAAAACATGCTCCATGTATTATATTCATTGACGAATTGGACGCTGTAGGAAGGCACAGAGGAGCCGGCCTGGGTGGTGGACATGACGAGAGAGAACAGACATTGAATCAGCTCCTTGTAGAAATGGATGGATTCGAATCCAATGAAGGAGTAATTCTCATGTCAGCGACGAATCGCCCCGATGTGCTTGATCCGGCCTTATTGAGACCCGGAAGATTTGACAGGCAGGTAGTGGTACCACTACCTGATATAAAAGGGAGAGAAAAGATCTTTCAGGTGCATATCAAAAAAGTACCTTTGGATGCTGATGTTGATCTGGCAATTCTTGCACGAGGGACCCCGGGCTTCTCTGGAGCAGATATAGAGAATCTGATTAATGAAGCGGCTCTTCGTGCTGCGGCGTCGGACAAAACGAATGTTTTTATGGAAGATTTTGAATATGCCAAAGATAAAGTATTGATGGGTACGGAAAGAAAAAGCATGGTTATCTCCGATGAGGAAAAAAGAAATACAGCCTATCATGAAGCAGGTCATGCCCTGGTTGCCAAGTTAATTCCAGGTTCTGATCCAATACACAAGGTTACCATTATTCCGAGAGGACGTGCTCTCGGTCTTACACAACAATTACCTGTGGATGAAAAACACACCTATCCAAGACAGTTCCTTCTAAATAATATTGCCATTCTTTTGGGTGGCAGAGTAGCGGAAGAATTAATTATGGAAGACTTTTCGACAGGAGCAGGTAATGATATCGAGCGTGCTACAGAGCTTGCGAGAAAGATGGTGTGCGAGTGGGGTATGAGTGATGAAATGGGACCTCTTGCATACGGTAAAAAAGATGAACAAGTCTTTCTGGGAAGGGAGTTTGCTACCCATAAGGATTATAGTGAAGAAACGGCGGAGAGAATTGACAGAGAAATATCAAGGATTGTAAGGAAAGGTCATGAAAAAACAAAGAAGCTTCTTTCTGATAATATAGATATCCTTCACAAACTTGCCCAGGAACTTCTGATAAAAGAAGTATTGAATGCAGATGAAGTTGACACGATTATGGGAAATGATAAAGATGAAGCAGCTGAAAGTACGAAATGAGATACCTATATATTACATCCACGTCTGAAGCATTGGAAACTTTAAAAAGGATTGATGTTGATCCATTCGGTATTGAGGCAATGGTTCCCAAAATGGAGAACATTAATATATTACTTGAGGGAATCGAGTGTAAAGTAGCGAATATTATGAAACAAGAGATGCTCTCTATTGGTGGTGATGTTGCCGTGGCGAGGGGATCTGTCGATTGCAGTATTGATAAGACGGACGCAGTGATTGTGGGTACCATCAAACATGTTAGTAAATTTGCCGATAAAGTTTCCGTTCAACAATTCGGGTTGAAAGAAATATCCGGAAACATCAAAAAGCTTCTTTCTAACATAGTGAAAGATGATTTTATTCTGCGAACACCGGAGAGGAAAATTGAACTGGGGAACAGAACAATGATAATGGGAATAATCAATAACACCCCTGATTCCTTTTCAGACGGAGGTATGTTCAATTGTGTCGAAGAAGCCGTTGAATATGGAGTAAGGCTGGAAGGTGAGGGGGCAGACTTTCTGGATGTGGGCGGCGAATCTTCAAGACCTGGTTCAGCCCCGGTATCTCCAGAAGAAGAGCGGGAAAGGGTGATACCTTTAGTAAAGGGATTAAAAAGACGGGTCAAAGTACCTGTTTCCATAGATACGACTAAGGCGGAAATTGCCCGTGCCGCCATTGATGAAGGAGCGGAAATAATCAATGATATAAGCGCTATGCGATTTGATGAGAAAATGCCGGAAGTCGCTGCCAGTTATCGAACACCTGTAATACTGATGCATATGAAGGGCATACCGAAGACTATGCAGAAGGGAGATATTTCCTACAGATCTTTGATGAATGAAACCATACGATTTTTCAGAGAGAGAATAGAAAAAGCGGAATTCGGAGGAATAGATATAGAAAATATTATAATCGATCCAGGGATAGGCTTTGGAAAAACAACGAAGGATAACTTAAAATTGCTGAAATATCTGAAAGAGTTTAAAACGCTTGGAAAGCCGATTCTTTTAGGTACCTCCCGTAAAAGATTTATCGGTGAAATCACAGGTGGAGATCTCCCGGATCGCATTGAAGGTACTGCAGCAACTGTAACAGCCGCAATTATGAATGGGGCTCACATTTTAAGAGTTCACGATGTAAAATTTATGAAAAAGGTATCCACTATGGCCGATGCAATTGTCAGGGGATAGTATGATTTACGCTGTAGGGATAGACATTGTTGAGGTAGAAAGAATTGACGAAATTCTTAAGAAATGGAAAGAAAAATTTATCAAAAGAGTATATTCTTCCGGCGAGATTACATATTGTGAAAACAAGGCTTATCCTTCCGTTCATTATTCTGCAAGGTTTGCAGCAAAAGAGGCACTCATAAAGTGCATTGGCCGCGGAATCTGGAGCGGCATTAAATTGAAAGATATAGAAGTTTTCAACGGAGAAGATGGGAAGCCGGAATTAAGGCTTCACAACAACATAAAGGATATGATTAACAATAGTGCTGCAACATATGCTCATTTAAGCATTTCACACACTGATAAATATGCCACAGCCATTGTTGTTCTTGAAAAGTTGTAGATTCGCTTTTGCGAGCTTAAAGCTGATGCATGATGGAAGAAAAAAATTCAACCCTGATCTTGGTATCTGAAAAACCAGGGGATACATTAAATATTGGAAAAATTATTGGGAGTAAACTTCAGAAAGGAAACGTTGTCGCACTTACAGGTGAGTTAGGTTCGGGTAAGACATGTATCACGCAGGGGATTGCCAGAGGTCTTGGGGTACCCGAAAATTATTTCATAACAAGTCCCACCTTTACCTTGATCAACGAATACCACGGGAGAGTCCCTTTGTACCACTTGGATGTTTATAGATTATCAGGCTCACGGGATTTGGACGATGTAGGTTATGAAGAGTATTTCTACGGTGATGGCGTTGTCGTTATCGAATGGGCTGAAAAAATTATGGATATACTCCCTGCTGAAAGTATGTTCATTTATTTACGATACCTGGATGATAACATCCGTGAGATAAAAATTATCGGAAAGGCGAACAATACATCGGAAATTTTTAAAGAGTTACGGAAGGGGGTATTCCGGTAAATGGCTTTAATAGTTCAAAAGTTTGGAGGCACTTCTGTTGCTGATATCGAAAAAATTCAGAACGTAGCCAAAAGGGTTATACAGGCCAAGGGAGAGGGGAATAGTATAGTAGTTGTTCTATCCGCTATGGCCGGTGAAACTGACAGGCTAATAGATTTAGCATACAGGGCTTCCGACAACCCGACCGAGAGAGAATACGATGTGCTTATCTCTACTGGTGAGCAGGTAACGGTCTCCCTTTTTGCAATGATTCTTAACAAAATGGGCCATAAGGCTAAATCCTTTTTGGGCCATCAGGTAAAGATATTAACCGATAAGTCTCACACGAAGGCAAGAATTCTCAACGTGGACACCGATAGAATTAATTATGAACTCGGAAGGGGTAGTATTGTTATAATGACAGGTTTTCAGGGCGTTAATCAGGAGGAGGATATTACCACACTGGGCAGGGGTGGATCGGATACGAGTGCAGTTGCGATTGCTGCCGCTCTCAATGCTGATGTTTGCGAAATATATACTGATGTCGACGGTGTTTATACTACAGATCCGAACATTTGTGAAAATGCGAGGAAGCTAAAGAAAGTAAGTTATGAGGAGATGCTGGAGTTCTCCAGTGCTGGAGCAAAGGTTCTTCAAAGCCGGTCAGTCGAATTAGCAAAAATATATGAGGTTCCTGTATATGTTAGATCGTCTTACAATAATGAAGAGGGAACCCTGGTAACCAAGGAGGATGAAGATATGGAAAAAGAAGTCGTTTCCGGCGTGACATATGATAAAGATCAGGCAAAGGTTACTATTGGTCAGGTACCGGATAAACCGGGGATTGCTTCTCGTTTATTCACACCGCTTTCAGACCGGAATATAGTTGTTGATATGATCATACAGAATGCAAGCATTGAAGGCAATACCGATTTAACCTTTACCGTTTCTAAAAAGGACATGAGCGAAGTTCAAGCTATTCTTGAAAAGGTCACCCGGGAACTAGGGGCCACTAGAATAGATTATGACGAAAATATTTCTAAGGTATCTATAGTCGGAGTAGGCATGAAGAGCCATGCCGGTGTTGCATCAAGGATGTTTACCGCCCTGGCAGGTGAAGGTATAAATATCCTTATGATCAGTACGTCTGAAATTAAAATATCTTGTGTAGTGGAAAGCAAATATACTGAACTTGCCGTTAGAGTTCTTCATGATGCCTTTGGCTTGGATTATAAAGACTGACAAAGAGAATTCTTATGAGCGGAAATCAGTTTAAGGGGGCTTTTATACTTCTTTTAATCGCTGCATTTCTGTACATTTCTCAACGTAGCTTCCATTACTGCCATACCGAAAACGCTTTCGCTCCTCATTCAAATGAAGCCTGTGGTTCTCTGGTCGTACAGTTGGAAGAAAATAAAAATAACAGTGGAATTTATTTTCTACCAGAGGATTCAAATGCTTACGATCTTTTTGTAATTGCAGGAGTTGAGGGCATAAAAAAGTTTGATGAAAAAGATCTTACAGTAAAACTACGAAACGGCAGCAAGATTATATTGAGTTCAGATAAGGGAAATCATCCTTACTTCGAGCTGGGACAAATTAAGGCAACAACAAGGTTTGTTCTTGAAATGCCAATAGAAGTCAATAGAGCAACCTCTAAAGATCTTGAACTTATCCCGGGAATAGGCAATAAAACGGCCGGGGCCATAATTGCGTACAGAGAAAAAATTGGCGGATTCAACACAATAAATGAAATAAGTAAGATTCTCGGGAGAAAAAGACTTATGAATGTTGCAAAATATCTCTGTATAGAAAAGCCACTTTCAATTAAATCTAAATCTCCTGCTAATAATATCTGCATTTCCAGTTCGTAAACAGAACCATGAGATATATAAAGTATTCTAATGTAATCCAGGGTTGTCTTTCTTCCTTTCACTCGAACCCTTGACTCCTTGAACCCTCTGAGATCACTCTGAGATCAATTGTAGATAATACACTTATTTTGCCTTAATTAACTTCAACTAATCGGGAGATGATCCAATGCAACTTGCTCTCCGCGTATGGAGACCACTTATGATATGATGAATCATGTTGTATTAATTTACCAGCATAGTTGGTTGTTACTTCACGATCATGTGATTTTTTCTTGGGTTTAGGAGAATAGAATCCGTTATTCTTTGCCCTTTTGATTCTTATCTGACGCCGGGTTAAATAATTCTTGTGTTTTTACTGTATGTATAATAGAAAATCTTGTATTGGATTAGTTATGAAAATAGGCGTAATTTCGGATACTCATCTCAAGAATTATGACAAAAGGCTTGAGAAGATTATTGAAAAATATTTTGCGGATGTCGATCTGATCTTCCATGCGGGAGATATTATTGATGTGCGTGTCCTTGATGTCTTCAGGGGAAAAGATGTTTATGCCGTCTGTGGTAATATGGATTTAAGTTCCGTAAGGACAGCATTTCCTGAAAAGCTGACCCTTGATGTTGAAGGACATAAAATAGGCCTTATCCATGGCTGGGGTACACCTTCCGGTATAGAAAGTAAAATCATAGGGGAATTTCAGGGCATAGATTGTCTCGTCTACGGTCATACGCACAAAGCTGTTAATAGAGAACAAGATGGCGTCCTGTTTTTTAATCCAGGTTCGCCGACGGATCGAATATTTGCGCGACGCAATACTTTAGGTATAATCGAGGTTGGTGAGACAATAACGGGGGAAATTATAGACATTGAGAATTAGAGGTAACCCATGGATCATATTATGTCTCACGGAAGAATGGAATATTTGAGATGCATCAAGCCGGAGGGATGTATTTTTTGTAAAGAATCAATAAGAGATGACAGCCTTGTGCTTTTTGAAGGGAACTACTGCTATATTATATTAAATAAATATCCTTATAATTCCGGGCATATATTAGTAGTTCCCTTCAGGCATATTTCTAAGTTGGAAGATATGTTTATGGAAGAAAAGTTAGAGATGATAGGGCTTATGGATACTTCTATAAGAATCCTGAAAGAAGTGATGAATCCGGAAGGTTTTAACATTGGAATGAATATTGGCAAAGCCGGGGGGGCAGGTGTGGAAAGTCATATACATTTGCATATTGTTCCGAGATGGCCGGGAGACACCAACTTTGCCACAGTTTTAGGGGAGACCAGGGTGATCCCGGAAAAGGTTGAAGAAACCAGGGACACTTTATTACCCTTTTTTCAAAAAAATAAGGAGGCATAGGATGAAGCTTTTCTACACAGTTGTTGGTATGTTAGTTGTATTGTTCATTATTACATTTTCGCTGACGAATACAACTCCTGTTCAGTTGGAATATTACAATATCATAAATTTTGAGGTCCCCAGTTATTTACTTATTTTTATATCATTTGGTGTAGGATTGATATTTGCGGGTTTTTTGGATATAGTGGAGCGATTAAGACTGGCAAGAAAAGTCTCCAAATTAAATAAAAGGATAAAAGTGTTAGAAAAAAATCACAAAGAGACAGAAGTGTTGCCTCCCGTGCAAGAGGGACCGTCAACAACATATACATAGAGTCTTTATCCTCAACAACTGCGTTTTTTGTGCCGATGTTGGTGTCAGGGGTCAGGGATCGGGGGCCAGGGATCTGCGGTGTTTTTACAACACGTCTCATCGTGCCAAAAGCCCAATGGGCGCCGTTGTCTTTTGCTGATCCCCGACACCTGATCCCTGATAACTTTTCGGCTTTGCCGCATATTGCCTATCTGAAATTATTCAACGGATATGGGACAAATAAAGTTTCTAACGGACAGAAATCTGGGGAAGCTGACAAAGTGGCTGCGCATGCTCGGTTACGATACTGTTTACTATACAGGAAATATTGATAGAAGTTTCTTGAGAGAAGGTGTGAAAGAGGGCAGGATTGCACTGACAAGAAGAAGAGATATGGCCCGGAGACATTTTTCTGGTCGCATGTTTATTGTTCATGCAGATAAGGTTCCAGACCAGTTAAGCGGGGTTATAGATGAGTTTTCCCTTGAGTTTGATACGAAAAGACTTTTTACCCTTTGTCTTACGTGTAATGAAAAATTAAAAGACATTCCTAAGGCAGATATTAAAAGCCGTGTGCCTCCATACGTATTTCAGACCCAAAACAATTTTCGAATATGTCCACAGTGCCAAAAAATATTCTGGCCGGGCACTCACAGAAATAACGCGTTGCTGTATCTTAAACAGCACAATCTGTTTCATCTCCCTTGATCTTTTCTATTGTATGTTTCAAGGCAGGCAGGATAGCAGATAAATTTTCTTTTGCCCCTCTCGGACTTCCGGGAAGATTAACGATCAACGATTGTTTTCTTATCCCAACGACAGCGCGTGATATCATGCCATAAGGGGTCTTTATTGAACTCTCCCGGCGCATGGTTTCTGCCATCCCGGGAATTTCTTTTTCTATTATCCCCAGTGTCACATCCGCTGTAACATCTCGCGGACCTACGCCGGTGCCACCCGTTGTGATAACCAGGTCAATCCTTTTCTCATCGATTAATTCTATTAGTTTGTGGGATATAATATCCGTTTCATCGGGAATAATTTCATATTCAATAACCACAGCGGGAATATCTTTTATAAGTCGCATTACTTCTTTTCCGCTGATATCCTCTCGTTCTCCGCGAGAGCCCTTATCGCTGACCGTTATAACTCCTGCTGTTATCAAAATTTAACTATTCCTCTTCCTTCTTCGATTTGGCAATGATTTTCTCTGCAATCTGAGCAGGTACTTCTTCATAATAGGAATGCTCAAACGTGAATGTGCCCCTGCCACTTGTCATGGATCTCAAATCCACTGCATACGTCAGTATCTCTGCCAGAGGAACCTGTCCGTTAATAAGCTGGTTGGATCCTTTGGTGTCCATTCCTAAGACCCTTCCCCGTCTGCCGTTCAAATCTCCAATGACATCGCCCATATATTCACCGGGGATTTCTATGCCTATATTAACAATTGGTTCCAGAAGTGTTGGCTGACACTGGAGGATTCCTTTTTTAAATCCCATTGATCCTGCGATTTTAAAGGCCATTTCTGACGAATCCACAGTATGGAAGGAACCATCATATAGAGAAACCTGAATATCTACGACCGGATAGCCGGCTACAACCCCTTCATCCATAGCTCCCACAATACCCTTTTCAACTGCAGGAATATACTGCTTAGGGATAGAACCACCCACGATCTTATCCACAAATTCGAAACCTTTCCCCCGGGGAAGTGGCTCGATTTCAAGCCACGTATCACCATACTGGCCTCTTCCCCCTGACTGTTTTTTATATTTTCCCTGGACCTGTGTTTTTCCCTTGATCGTTTCTCTATAGGGAATTTTAGGCTGACGCAGCTCAACTCCCACACCGAACTTCCGTTTCATCTTTTCAATCGTTACTTCTATGTGCACCTGTCCCATACCGGAAAGTATCATCTCTTTTGTCTGTTCCTCTCTGCGAATAGAAAGCGTTGGATCTTCTTCAATAAGCCTGTTGAGAGAAGTGATAATTTTTTCTTCATCACCTTTGGATTTTGCTTCTATCGCAAAAGACATGAGACTGGGGACAAGGGAAACTTCCTCGAATATAATTTTCGCTTTCTCACTGCATATTGTGTTGCCGGTAGTCGTTTCCTTTAATTTCGCTACGGCGGCTATATCACCAGGAATAAGTAATTCTACGGGTTTTTGATTTTTACCATCCAAATAGAAGATATTTCCAAATTTCTCACTGATTTTCATGGATGTATTGTAAAAACCAGAGTCCGAATCTGCTGTTCCTGAGAACACTCTGAATAGGGTGAGTTTCCCGGCGTAGGGATCAGCAATGGTTTTAAAAACCATTGCTGAAAACGGAGAAGTTGTCTCAGGGGTTCTTTCTTCAACTTCATCAGAATCAGGGTTCTTGCCTTTGACGGATCCCCTGTCCACAGGTGAGGGTAAATAACTGACAATCATATCCATGAGTGGAATGATACCTGTATTGTTATTAATGGCTGAACCGCACGTCAGGGGGATCAGTTCGCCCGAGATTACCCCTTTTCTTAATCCATTCTTCAACTCTTCAGTGCTCAGTTCACCTACTTCCAGGTATTTATCCATCAGCTCTTCATCACATTCGGCAATATCTTCAACAAGGGTTTCTCTATATTTTTCGACTTCACCTGACATGTCGGATGGAATGTCTTCTTTTTTGAATTTACCGCTTGGATCATCAAAGATGAGCGCCTTCATATTGATGAGATCGACCAGACCCTTAAATGACTCTTCCGATCCTATGGGCAGATAAGATACTGTAACCTTTCTACCGAGACGTTTCTTTATGTCAGCTAAGATTTTAAAAAAATCAGCACGTTCCCTGTCCATTTTATTTATATAGACTAATCTGGGAAGAGATAACTCATCAGAAAACTCCCATACCTTTTCTGTCTGAAATTCGACACCTCCTACAGCATCAATTACAACAACGGCGCCATCAGCAACACGAAGGCAATTTTTGGTGTCCATGAAAAAGTTTGCATCACCTGGCGTATCAAGAATATTGACTTTATACTTGTCCCAGTCGAAAAAGCTTGTTGCAGAGCTGATCGATATGTGTCTTTTCTGTTCTTCCGGTTCGAAATCCAGATTGGATGTTCCGTCGTCAACCCTTCCCAGTCTGTCTGATTTACTGCTGACAAAAAGGAATGACTCGCAAAGAGAGGTTTTACCGGTTCCTCCATGACCTATGACTGCAATATTTCTCAAAGAAGTAGATTCGTACTTTCCCATTTGAGCTCCTTTCATTAAGAACAAACGTAATTTCCAAAAACCTAAAAAACCTAGCTTATCCCGCCTTTTAAAGTCAAGACAAATTTCTCATTCCATGTATTTAATTGACCTAAAAAGCAAGATATGATATGTTATTTTTTGAAAAAATATGTTTATGTGGTGAGGAAAACTAAGATGTTTAAAGTTGGTGATCTGGCAGTATATCCGGCACAGGGTGTTGGAGTTATTGAGGCTATAGAAAATCAGGAGATTATGGGGTCTGAGCAAACGTTTTACGTTATGAAGATTTTAGATAGTAATATGAAAATCATGATTCCTCGAAATGGTGCAACATCCGTTGGTCTCAGGGTATTGATTACAAAAGATGAAATACCCAGAGTCTATGATATCCTGAAGGAGCGTGATGTTATAGTTGACAAACAAACCTGGAATAAAAGATACAAAGAATACTGGGAAAAAATTAAAACAGGATCAGCTTATGAAATAGCCAAAGTCTTGAGGGACCTTTTGAGATTAAAAGTTGACAAGGATCTATCGTTCGGAGAGAGAAAGATGATGGATACTGCAAAAAATCTATTAATAAAAGAAATATCAATAGCCAGCGAGTTAGAAGAAACAAGGATAGAAAGCGATTTTAATACCATATTTTCCGGATAAACAGATATTCGTAACTGTTCAGGTTCACGGTTGCTTTGGGGGGAGATTTGCTTTTTGTCAGTTGTATACTTTTCACGTCGAATGGGACGCTATTTGCCAGACCTCAATATCTCCCGTCAGGTGTTCATTGCTCCCTAACCGTGAACTGTGAATCTTGAACCTGACAACCTGAGTAGTTACTTATATTTTTAATCAGGGTTCTTTGAAAACCAACAAATTCTTAAGGAGGAAAAATGTTTCAAACACTAATGAAGCTTGTTCTTATTGCTGTATGTTCTGTTAGTGGTTATTTTATTGCGCAAAAATATAGTTTTCCGCTATCATTAATAGGTTTAATATCAGGATTATTAATAGCATTAATAGTAATTCAAATCGAACAGACAATAAGAAAACTGTCACTTAAAGTTATATTTGGTGGTGTTATCGGTACGGTTACCGGTCTTTTAATTGCCTTTCTCTTTGCTTATGGCCTTAAATTTATTCCAGCCATCGAGCAGCAGAAAACTGTACCATGGGAATTAGTATATGTTCTGCTTACTATAAGCCTTAGTTATCTGGGTCTCATTATCGGGTCCAAAAAAGGTGATGAATTTCAATTACCCGCTTTTTCTCAATCGAAAGGTCAGGCAAAGGAAAATGCAGATTATAAAATTCTTGATACGAGTGCTATCATAGATGGAAGGATAATGGATGTTTGCGATACCGGTTTTTTGGATGGAACCTTGATTGTTCCTCAATTTGTGCTGGGTGAATTGCAACTCATCGCGGATTCGTCTGATTCCATGAAACGTTCGCGGGGCAGAAGAGGTCTTGATATCCTTAGCAAAATGAAAAAAAGTGGTAGTGTAAGAATTGATATTGTTGATCAGGATTTTCCAAAACTTAAGGGTGTCGATGCCAAACTGGTTGCTTTGGCAAGCAAGAAAAAAGGCAGACTTATTACGAATGATTTCAATCTGAACAAGGTAGCTGAGGTGCAGGGAATAAAAGTTTTAAATGTAAACGAACTTGCAAATGCTTTAAAACCTGTGGTGTTGCCCGGTGAGGCTATGACAGTTAAGATTATTAAAGAAGGTAAGGAATCAGGGCAGGGTGTGGCATATCTTGATGATGGCACTATGGTTATTGTTGATCATGCGAATAAATTTGTAAGCCGGAACGTTGAGGTAATTGTAACAAGTGTACTTCAGACGACAGCTGGTAGAATGATTTTTTCAGATTTAAGAGAAGCCCTTAATAAACAGAACAACGCAAGTCAAATTTCATAGTTCAAGATGATAAGTTAAGGGCCGGACTATTTTAACAATCCATGCCCTTTGTATTAGAAATCAAATTTCCATCAATGTAAACTACTTTCCAAGTGTATCTGATTCTGTTGATTTAATAAGCAGAATCAGATCTCTCTGTGGAGTTACTGTGAAAGCTGTTGCAATTATCGTGGCTGGTGGTTTGGGCAGGAGGATGAAAAACGATGTGTCCAAGCAGTACATATTACTGGGAGACATGCCTGTATTATCCCATACATTAAGGATATTCGAGAAAGCATCGAATATAGGCCATATTGTTCTTGTTGTTCCGAAAGACGACATAGATTATGCAAGGACTTCAATCGTTGAAAAATACAGGATTTCTAAGGTCAGGCATATAGTTGCCGGTGGCAGGCAAAGGCAGGATTCAGTTAAAAATGGTCTTGCCGTTGTAAGTGATAAAGACGAAATAGTGCTTATTCATGACGGAGTACGTCCCTTTGTGTCGGAGGAACTTATAGATGTCTCTGTGCAAAAGGCATTTGGGGAAGATGCGGTGACGGTTGGTGTTCCTGTGAAGGATACGGTGAAATCCGTTGACGGGAATGGATTAATTACCAAAACCCTTAAGAGAAATACATTATGGCTTACCCAAACACCACAGGTCTTTAAGACAGCAATAATAAAAAAAGCGTATCAGAAAGCCTATGAAGATAATTTTTATGGAACCGATGATGCTTCACTGGTTGAACACATTAATGTCAGAGTGAAAATGATTGCCGGTTCTTATAATAACATCAAGATTACAACTCCCGAAGATCTTCAAATTGGCGAATTTCTATTGAAAACAAGAAAAGAATCACGTTCAGAGGTACAAATCGCCAACGCTTTCTAAATACTAGCATTTCTCTTCTCCCTTATGCCCTGGCGCTTTTTTTGCTGAAGAAAAAAGGAAAAAGTATGAGGATCGGTATAGGATATGACAGTCACAGGTTGGTTGAAGGAAGAAATCTTGTACTTGGGGGGGTGGAAATACCCCACGAAAAAGGACTTTTAGGGCATTCTGATGCGGATGTCCTTTTACATGCCATTTGTGATGCTATTCTCGGTGCTTTGGGTGAGGGTGACATAGGCAACCATTTTCCCGACACCGATCCTTTCTATAAAGACATATCAAGCCTTAATTTACTCCTTAATGTCAAAGCCTTGGCGTTCAAAAAGAGCTATAAAATAAACAACATAGACTCTACAGTCATTCTGGAAAGCCCCAGATTAAAAGGACACATATATAAAATGGTGCAAAATATTTCAAAGGTTTTAGAAATAGAACCAAACAGGGTAAACATTAAAGCAAAGACTAATGAAGGAATGGGTTTTGTTGGACAGGAAGAGGGAATTGCCGCTTTTGCCATAGTATCAATAACGAGAGAGGACGTGTAACACATGTCAAAAAAACCAAGGGTGAGATTTGCGCCTTCTCCCACGGGTGAACTCCATGTTGGGAATGCCCGGACGGCTCTTTTGAACTGGCTGTTTTCTCGACATTATGGAGGGGAATTTGTTCTCCGGATTGAAGATACTGACAGGGAAAGGACTTCAAAAAAGTTTGAAGAGGGAATTTTGAAAGAACTTCAGTGGCTTCATATTGATTGGGATGAAGGACCGGG
>DFBI01000009.1:0-4522 GCA_002367335.1 Syntrophaceae bacterium UBA3084
TCTTCCAGGTCTTGCAGGTTATTTTGCAGAATTGACTTTAATATGTCCCTGTTGATCTGCTGATAATCGTGGACTGCAATATTTCTGAACCCTGTCATTGCTTTCATTCTGGTCTCAATTTTAGGGGCAATTACACCCGCGTTTTTCAGAAGCGAGAAATTGTCCTTGATTGTTTCAGGAAGCCCCAGACCTTCTGAAGCCACTATGTGTGTTGCAAGGTTAATAGTCGCCTGAACGCCCCTTTGTAAATTAAGAATGAAGATGTCTTCTTTATCGATATTCTCCAGGCTGTTCGGATCGAGGCCGGTGACTTCTTTGATTCGCCGTAAGCATCTCTGGACGATTGCTGTCTTTGCCATAATGATGTCTTTATCAGGCATATAATCTCCCATTGAGGATTTTGTCTTCTATTTCTTTTCTTGTAATCTTCAAGTCAGCATATTCGTTGACGGTGCGGGTGAAAAATTCCTCATATACTTTATCTCTTCTGATCAATGGAATGCCCTTTTTGAGCGCTTGCATTTTGATGATAGGGGAAGCATCATTGAGCACAACAATGTCTACCTCTTTTTTAATGAATCCGGAAAGTGCATTCTTGATATCATCCAGGAAATAAAAATCGGGTTCGGTCTGAAATAATATGGCAAGATCAATATCGCTTGTCTCTGTATGATGTCCCGTGGCGATTGACCCAAAAAGAAATACGAGTCGTATGTCAGCATACTTGCTTAAATAATCCGTGACAATTGTTTGGATCTTTTTTGAGTNNAAAAGGTTCAAGGGAAAAGGTTCAAGGAACAAGGTTCAAGGAACAAGGTTCAAGGTGCAAGGATATAAAGACAATTTTTAATTTTGATGCATTCGTAAAAAGTCCAAATTGCTCCCTCTCCCTTGAAGGGAGAGGGTTGGGGTGAGGGTGAATACAGCGTTATTTTACGTATTTACATCCCCCTCCCCTTAATCCCCTCCCGCTAGGGGAGGGGGAATCCGACTTTTTACGAGTCCATTAATTTTGAATGAAGGACAAAGGACGAAGGAACAAGGTTCAAGGTAAAAGCAATTAAAGTAGTTTCTTTATTTCATCTGTGGTGTATTTTATCTGGGCTTCGGTTAGTTCGGGGTACATGGGTAGCGATACGAACTCTTCGGCGCATTTTTCGGCTATGGGGAAACTGCCTTTGCTTAATCCGAGGAAGTTATACGCTTCTTGCAAATGAACGGGAACAGGGTAGTGGATTCCGCAGAATATTTCTTTTTGTGCAAGCCTCTCTATTAATTTATCGCGGTTTTTTACTCGAATGGCATAGATGTGATATACGTGTCTGGTGTAACCGGCTTGATAAGGAGTAATGATACCGTCAATATTTAATAAAAGTTCGTTGTATAAGCTTGCGTTTTTTCTTCGTGCTTCAGTCCATGATTCGAGATGCTTGAGTTTCGTGCTGAGGATGGCACCCTGTATCCCGTCCATGCGGGCATTCCATCCGATCATTCCATGGTAGTATTTCTTTGACTGTCCATGATCACGAAACATCTGTATCTTGCTTGCCAGCTCTGCATTGTTGGTTACGATAGCGCCGGCCTCACCGTACGCTCCGAGATTTTTCCCCGGGTAAAAGCTGAAAGCGCCCGCGTCACCGATGGATCCCGATCGTTTACCCTTATATTCACCTCCGTGGGATTGGCAGGCGTCTTCTATTACAACGAGGTTATACTTTCTCGCGATTTTTATTATAGGGTCCATGTCGGCCGTTTGGCCGAAGAGGTGAACGGGAATAATTGCCTTTGTTTTCGGTGTGATGGCTGCTTCAAGTAAGTCCGGGTTCATATTGTAAGTCTGTTCATCCACGTCCACAAACACAGGTGTGGCGCCACAAAAGCTGATAGCTTCCGCCGTTGCGATGAAGGTTGTTGGCGCTGTGATAACTTCATCCCCCGTCCCTATTCCTGAGGCCAGCAATGGAAGCCAGAGCGCTTCCGTTCCGCTGCCGACGCCAATGGCATGCCCGCAGTTGCAGAAGTCAGAGAATTCTCTTTCGAATTGTGCAACAAAAGGACCACCGGCGAAGGCGGTTTTGTCGATTACGTCATTTATTGACGCATTGATTTCGTCTTTTATGGTCAGATATTGGGCTTTCAAATCAAGAAATGGAACATTCATTTTTTCCTCCGGGAAAAATAATTTTGAATTGTTAATTTTTAATTTTGAATTGAGGACAAGGGAAATTCTAATTTTGAACGTTAAAAAGTGTACTTTAGATACAGCTCCGCTCATTGAAGTACAAAAACTTAAGAAAAATTTTGAATTCTTAATTTTTAATTATAAAAACAAATTTAGAATTATTTCTGCGTTGTTTTTACGATTGCTGTAATAATCTTGATAATCTCTTCGGATTCTTCAATCAGGCTAGAAACATTGATATTTTCACAAAATTTGCTGTCACGCAACAACCTTAGCCAATAATGTGTTTCCCTTGCCTCTTTTGACGCTATCGCCATTTTTGAGATAAAATCTTTTCTGCTCTGAGCAGCTGTACCTTCTTCAACATTGGCACCAATACTGGTTCCTGATCTCAATAGCTGTTTTGAAAGGACGAATTCTTTCTGATTGCGCAGTTCCTGGTATAGCTGGATAATCTTTAGCGCAAAATTATACGTTTTATCCTTAATAATATTAGGCTTTTCTCTCATTCAAAATTGCCCTGTCCTGGTCCTTCATTCAAAATTTAAAATTAAGAATTAAAAATTACCCTTGCCGGGTTTCCGGCGACGATGGTGTTGGGGGGTACGTCTTTTGTTACGACGCTGCCGGCGCCGATGATCGCATTGTGACCTATCGTCAGATTGCTCAGAATAGTTGAGCCTGATCCTATTGAAGCGCCTTTTTTTATCAGAGTTGGCTCGACTTGCCAATCTTTTTTCGTCTGTAATGTTCCGTCGGGATTTGTTGCATGCGGGTAGGTGTCATTGATAAATGTTACGCCGTGTCCCACGAATACGTTATCTTCTATGGTTACTCCTTCACAGATGAATGTATGGCTTGAAATTTTGCAGTTTTTGCCCACTGTTGCGTTCTTCTGAATTTCGACGAAGGCGCCGATTTTTGTGTTGTCACCGATGGAACAACCGTACAGGTTAATGAATTTGGAGAGTTTAACGTTCTCTCCGAGCTTGACGTCATCGGCTATGCTAAGATATTCACTCATAAGGGTATTTTTTTTCTCCGGTTGCTATCCTTCGACATGGTTCGACAGGCTCACCATGAAGGCTAAGGATGTACCCTTCGACAGGCTTGTCCTGAGTGTAATCGAAGGGCTCAGGATGAATCCTTCGTAGGGGCCGATGCCCCTATCGGCCCGTTCGGGGAACGGGCCCTACAAAAGGGAGCAATATTCATACCGTACAGTATTGTAATTGTTCCCATTTATTTTCAGGATGTATCCTTTGTAAGGGCCGATATCCCTCCTATCTGATTAACGCATTACAATGGGTGGCACGGACAAACTTGTTTGTCCGTGATGAGTAACGGATCAGTATGAATATAAACAATATTGTCAATAAGCTCATCTTCAGTTTTGTTGTTTCATGTTAGTTCCCTTGCACGGACAAACAAGTTTGTCCATGCCACCCACCTTGCACCTTTCATAATGGTATTGTTTCGCCTCTTTTTCTCAGTGATTTGTTGGTTGCTTCCAGGATCTTGACAACTCTCAGACCTGCCATCCCGTCATTGAAGGGGGTTTTATTATTTTCCACGCAGTCGACGAAATATTCTGCTTCCAATTTGAGCGCCTCGGTCTGGTTGATCTTTGGAGACCAGACATCTCCGGATCTATAGCTGATGAGGAGGTCATATATGCTTTCCGGTGTTGTTACCTCAACACCTTTGTCGTAGATTTTTATTTTTTCATCAGATTCAAGGTCATTCCATACGAGCATTTTCTTGTCACCGCCGATGAGGGTATTCCTTACTTTAACGGGGGACATCCAGTTCACGTTAAAATGTCCAATCATGCTGTTAGAAAAATAAACCGTAACGTATGCAATATTCTCCTTTCCATTGAAGTGTGACACACCGGTTGCAGCGACAGCCGTGGGTTTTTCTTCAACGACATAATCCATGATGGAGAAATCATGGGGTGCGAGATCCCATATCACATTGATATCGTGCTGGAAAAGTCCTAAATTGACCCTCGTCGAGTCGAAATAATACAAATTGCCCAGGACACCTTCACTGATGAGTTCCTTGATTTTCCGCACCGCGCCGGTAAAGAGGAAGGTATGGTCAACCATGATTGTCAGATTCTTCTTATCCGCCAGCTCAATCAATTCCTCTGCCTGGGCGACGGAAGATGTAAACGGTTTTTCCACAAATACATGTTTTCCGTTTTCAAGGGCCTTTTTGGCCAGTTCATAGTGAGTAAAAACAGGGGTTGCGATGGCAACAGCATCAGTTTTCGGAGACGATATGATTTCATTACAGTCTGTAGTTACTTCAATATTAGGATAAAGCCTGCTTACC
>DFBI01000009.1:4572-4856 GCA_002367335.1 Syntrophaceae bacterium UBA3084
CCGATATTTCTTACTAAATTAGGACCCCAGTAGCCGTAACCGATAACACCTATGTTTAACATTTCTTAGTCCTCCTTTTTTGATGTGTCCTTCGACAAGCTCAGGATGTACCCTTCGACAGGCCTGTCCTGAGTGTAATCGAAGGGCTCAGGATGTATCCTTCGACATGGCTCGACAAGCTCACCATGAAGGTTCAGGGTGTATCCTTCGTAGGGGCCGATGCTCCCATCGGCCCGTTTTTGTCGGCCCGGGATGCGACAAATTCAAAATTAAACATCCACGGA
>DFBI01000199.1 GCA_002367335.1 Syntrophaceae bacterium UBA3084
GGATAACCGAAAGAGACAATCATTCCATAGATTACGGGGCCTAAAGCCAGTCCGCTCCACGCAATAGTTATACCAAAACCAGTAGCCCGCCCTGCCAATTCCGGACCACTGGCCTCAACGAGTAAAACCGTTGCCACACCCTGGAATCCCAGGTAGGACAAGCCCCAACAAATCGCAACGAGAATAAAGAAGAAGGGGGACAGGCGTGGTATCCAAAAACAGGCGGCAAGAGAGCTTACCGTTGCCACGGCACAAACGATTTTCATAACCGGCAGCCGTTGACCTTTAAATAATTTGTCGCTCATCACTCCCCAAAAAACTCTCCCGACACCTCCGCTAATCATTGTAACCGTGAGGAAAGAACCTGCCAATATAACGGGAAAGTTTAAATGCTCTTTTAAATATAGAACCATAAAAGCGCTGATGCTGGTCTGCCCGAGGCCAAGCAGGGCCATTACCATACAGGTGAGTAATAAATTCCGGTTTTTCACTAAATCCGTTATACTCGCCTTTTGGGATGGTTCTTTTCCCCCGATGGATATACTTTCCGGTCCATCAGGTGGATTTTTGTAAAAGAAAAGGCCGATAATTCCAATCCCAATAGATACTAATCCCACTGAAAGTACGGCGAGGTTCCAATTTTTCAGCTGAGCCAGATAGATTAAAAGCACACCTGCAATAGCTCCACCAAGTGTCACCCCCATTTGCCGAATTCCAAAGGCTGTAGCCCGTGAATTTTTATCAAACCAGAGATTAAGACCTTTTGAGGCAAGTGGATTAATCATACCATAACTTACACCTGATAAAGCAATGAGTGTAATTAAAGAAAGATAGCTCTTGGCAAAACTTGCAAATGTCATCGCTCCGCCCATTAGCATCAGACAGATGAAAAGATTTATTTTCACGCCCCAGCGATCCACACTCATACCCGAAGGAATACTAACAACAACAGCGGCCAGATACAGGATTGATACGAAAGATCCAATCTGCACGGAATTTAACGAAAGAGATTCTTTGAGATATGGCCCCAGGGGACCCCATGCATATGCCCCAATTGAAAGTATCACTTGTGAAAAGAACAGAGTAATCAAAATAATCCACTTATAGTTTGTTGATTGAGTTTCTTGATTCATTTACCCTTCCTCTTGAGCCAGTTGATGTAGAGTAGTAAATTCGTAACTACTCGGGTTGCCATGTCCAACGTTCACAGTTCACGGCTTAATGCTCCATTCAATTCTTTCGAGAACAGTAATAACAGAGTGGCAGGTTTGCGTCAATTTTTTTAGTCAGGTTCTCTTCCGAATCCCTTTTCAGTTCGATTTCGTGAGAATCATGAATGATATGATCATCCATATTAAATTTTCTTCTTGACTAAGAGCGGAATACTTGAGAATAGATTAGAAACTCTATAGCAGAGGTGAAAATTTTTTAAGGGAGGTTTAAAATGTTTAAAAAGATCTTGTATCCGGTTGATTTTTCGAGTTTAACAGAAAGATGTATGGACTTTATTAAACAGTTAAAAGGTTCCGGTGTGGGTGAGGTGGTTCTTGTACACGTTGTTGACACAAGATACGCCAGTAGTGTGTCCTGGGCTTTTCCCGAAAATTTCATGGAAGATGAAGCAGGTTTGAAAGAAAGGTTGACGGAGAAAATCGATCCTATAAAAGATGAGCTGGAGAAAGAGGGTTATAAAGTAAATGTAAGAATTGAAAAGGGAAATCCATTCGTCGAAATATTAAGAGTTGCGGATGAGGAAAATGTTTCTTTTATTATTGTCGGATCTCATGGAGTAACTCATCTGGGAAAATTCTTACTGGGATCTGTTTCAGAAGCGGTGCTCAGAAATTCTAAGAAGTCTGTTCTTCTTGTAAGAAAGTAACCCGATGTATGTAATTTAATGCGCAGACTCACTAATCATTTTTTTATGTCCCTATCTGGGATGGTTAAAATCTCTTGTCTTCCGGTGAAGAAAAAATCGGGGATATGGTCTCATGCCATGAGCCAATAAAATTTACGAGATTTTTCTTATATCTTTAATCGGTTTCAACCGAGTAACGATTCCACCGTCTTACAGACGGTGGAATCGTTTAGTTAGTGTTGAAACTTGGATAATGTTTGGATTGTTCTATGCTTTGTCAATTCTACATGATGTTAACGGAAAGGATTGCTTATGAATGAAACAGAATTTGCTAAAGTTGAGAAAGTAGCAAATCAGTTGAAGGGGATAGTTTCTGAAGAGTTTGTATCTACTACCCTGTTTGAAAGGATAGTCAGTGCGGAAGATACATATCCTTATGAATTGAGAGAGAGGGAAATTCCCTACGCAGTGGTGAAGCCGGGGTCCAGGGAAGAGATAAGCGAGATATTGAAATATGCCAATGTAGAAAAGATTCCCGTGTTTGTTAGAGGTTCGGCCTCGCAATTAGCGGGATCTACCAGACCTCATACCCATGGCATTATGCTTAGCATTGACAGGTTGAACGATATAAAGATTTTTGAGGATTACAATTTCTTTGAATGTGGTCCCGGTTGTATAGTGGCTAAGGTTGATGAGAAGATCGGGGAATTAGGCTATTTTCTTCCGGTTCATCCCGGAAGTCGCGTGATTGCGCGTATGGGTGGTACTATCTGTAATAATACCAGCGCGCACATAGTTGATACCTCTATTGGAAAGCTTGGTGATTATGTATTAGGTGTTGAAGTTGTCCTGCCCAATGGGGATTTGTTAGAGACAGGTACAAAAAGCATGAGACGACCGGCAGGCACAGACTTGACCAAATTTTTTGTGGGTGGCGACGGTTTATTAGGGGTAATCACAAAGATTCGCATGAGGCTTATTCCCGATTTTAAGTATTCTTATGCCGTTGTATATTTTGACAATGTTCGCTCTCTTACCAAGGGAGTTCAGAAAATGTATTATGAAAAGCAGCCAATTCCTTTGATTATGGAGATGATGGATGAGAAGACGGCCAGAATCGGCTTTGAGGTCAAGGGTATGCCTCCTCCCCCGGGGGCTGTTATACTTTTTGAAAGTATAGGGAGTACTGCAGAAGAAGCAGCCATTAAGAGAGAAAAGGTGATTCAGTCTCTTGAGACTGAGAACCCTCTATTGGTCCACAGGATAGAAGATATTAATGAATGGCGTGCAATTATGAGTACAAGGGAGGTTATCAGTTCGTTCCTATCGCAAAGTAGCGGTATGCAGTGGAAATCAGCGGAAGTAATCCCTAATCTGAAATATTTACCGGAGGCGGCAGAGGAATGTGAGCATTTCAATGAAGGCCTGCCGATCTGTGGTTCACTTCAGAATTACCTGTATGCGCACATTGGTGCAGTGTCATTACATCCCGGTATTTTGGTTCCCAGAGATTGGGATGGTGAAAAACAGAGGGAAGCTTATACGGAACTTTTTGAAAGAGAGGCAGAGCTTACACTGAAGTATGGTGGTTGTGGTGGTGAATGGGGACAGTTTTCCAAGAGAACATCCTTTTTTATCCGTCGGTACGGCAAGGTTGGTTATGAGTTTGTAAAAAGTATCAAGAAAACGGTTGACCCCAATAACATATTAAACCCCGGGATATTAGAGGGCTACAGATAGATATAAAGGAGACGATGAATGAATGAAGAATATTCTATCGAAGATTTTGCTAACAATCTTTTGGACGGAGCAACAAGATGCCGGAGTTGCATGCAATGTTATTCTGTTTGCCCGCTTGTAGAATCTACCTATGGCTTTTCAACCCAGGGACCATATGGTATATTGCGTTCCATTTACCATGGTATAAAAAGAGATTTTGATGAGTCTCTTACAGTTCAAGATAGACAGGTATTGAGGAATATTCTTTATAGTTGTACTACCTGTGGCGCTTGCGACATCAAGTGTAGAACATCCGGCTCTGGTGTTTCTGTTGTCGAGCTCATAGAGGGTGGGAGAAAGCTGCTGGTGGATGAAATGGTTGGTCCCCTGAAAAATCAGAAGACGGCGTTAAAGTCCATATGGAACAGGGGAAATCCTTATGGAATGCCTGCAGCGGACAGGTTGGACTGGTTGAAAAGTTTTTCTGAGAAGGAATCACTTTCGTGTAAAATCGTTCCTGACGATGGTGAGGTCGATCTGTTGTTGTATGTTGGATGCACCGCTTCTTACGAAAAAAGCATTCAGGATGTTGCCTGTTCTCTTGTTACCTTATTAGAACATATGAAGATTAATTATGGCATTCTCAAAGAAGAGGAATGTTGTGGGAGCCCGGCTAACAGAATAGGTGACAACCGGTTATTTTCCGATGTTTCTTACAAGAATACCAAAAAGTTCATAGAGTATGGAGTCAAGCATATTATTACCATTTCTCCCCATTGCTACAATACTTTTGTCAATGAATACACTGATTCGATGAAAGAGATAAAAATACAGCACTATACGGAATTTCTTTC
>DFBI01000110.1 GCA_002367335.1 Syntrophaceae bacterium UBA3084
CTGAAGTGCACGGACACTTTCAGCCGGATCATTGAAAACGGGGAAGGTACCAATTTTTTTGAACTCTTCAATGTAGGACCGTTCCGTGTGAAAACTGAGCGCTATGGGTTTCCCCGTTCGTTCACATATATTTTTGATAACTTCTAATAGTCGCTCCGGTGAGCCAATGTTACCACTGAATGCCTTTAACATCTCCTCATTATACATATACGATATAACAATACCGTCAATATCATCAAGTCTCAAACACGACTCAAACGTATTAATCATTACTTCCATATCGTAAACATCGCCGAAATCCATCGGGTTAGTCATACGGATTACACCGCCGCGACGTTGACTTTCAATTGTATCAAGAAGTTGCCGCGGCAATTCAGGACACTCAAAACCATACTTCTCGCAAAGATCTCCCAGCATAACAGCAAAGCCACCGGATGGAGATATCGCGACCAGCCTGTTTCCTTTCAGGGGTGGCAGACTCAGCGCTTTGGCGCAGACAGTCATGTCGTAAAGATCATCAACACGAATAATGCCCGCCTGTCTTAGGGCTCCGTCAACAATACGATCATTATTCGAAAGCGCAGCCGTATGGGATTTGGCAATGGATGAAGCTGTTTCTCCCACATTGGACTTAAGAAGAACGATTGGTTTTTTTGATTTCTTTGCCAGTTTTACAAGCGCCCTGCCATCCTCGATACTTTCCAGATACATATGTACCTGTTTGGTGTCGTCATCATTCATCAAATATTGCAATAAATCGATTTCATTGATGTCCAGCTTATTGCCGGCGCTGATAATCTTCGAAAACCCCACGTGTTCTTCTGAAAAAGTGTGGGCGGCTTGTGTCGCTATTCCCCCACTCTGGCAGATCAGGCTTATATCCCCACTCTTGAACGATTGCGCCTGCAGTGGATTGAAGGGTGTGCACAGACCGGAGTTGGTACATATTACTCCGATGCAGTTAGGACCAATGAATCGGATCCCATATTGCCTGGCCACGGATTGAACATCACTTTCAACTTGATTATTCTTACCATTAAGTTCCCTGAACCCACCCGAAGATATAACAACGTGGCGAATTCCTTTCCGGCCGCAGATTTTCATTGTTTCAGGTATTACCTCCGCCGGAATGAGGATAACCGCAAGGTCTATATCCATGGGCAAAGATTCCGGATCTGTGATAATTTCATATCCGGATACACTGCCGGGTCTTCTGCCCACAGGATAGATATCCCCTTCAAAACCACCCGCCTGACAATTCAATATGATATTTTTAGCCAGGTTCCCCGGTGTATCTGTCACGCCAAAAACGACTATACTGGATGGGTAAAAAAACTTTCCCATTTTATCTCTTTTCATACCACTCCTCGTAAAATATAATTTCTCAAGTTTGATAAAATTTTTAGTAAATACGGGGTTGCGTATATACCAGGTATTATTACGAAACAGCTTATAACTTATAATTAAATGATAAATACAGCTACTTTGGCTTTTTTATTTGAAGATCTTTGTTCTGAAAGGAACAAAGATAACGGATTGGCACACAAAATAGCAATTTGACCTGCACCTAACAAAAGGCTGCTCAGTTTCTCGCGTTACGGTTTCTACCAACTTGTTTATGAATTGTCAACACTAAAGATTCCTAACTCAGACAAACCGGAGCCAAACAAGATATATTTTTATCACGAAGATACGAAAAAGAAAATTTAATTTCGCACGTTCTTTTTACGCTTTAAAATCCCAACCGCCTTTCAAGCCTTTTTTTGAAAGGACTATCTGCCATAATTGATTCTTACGTGCCCGAAATGATCCCGCACAGGCAAGTAAATAATACTTCCACATACGATAGAAGCGCTCATCATAGATACGCTTTATCTTATTCCAGTTTTCGTCAAAGTTTTCAAACCATGCCATTAAAGTCCTGTCATAGTCTGCACCGTAATTCTGCCAATCCTCCACAACAAATAAGCCCTCAAAAGATGTTGCAAGCTGTTTTATTGAAGGTATCACGCCATTCGGAAAAATATATTTTTCAATCCAGGGATCGCAATTTTTAACTGACTTATTGCCGCCTATGGTATGCAAAAGGAATAACCCGCCATCCTTCAGGCAACGGTGAACCACTTGCATGAACGTCCGATAGTTCTTTTGACCGACATGTTCAATCATACCCACAGAGATAATGTGATCAAATTTCTCATCAAGATCCCGATAATCCTGCAATCTTATCTCTACAGGAAGCCCTTTGCACTGTTCACTTCCCAGTTTTACTTGTTCTTTTGAAACAGTAACACCGGTGACTTCAGCGCCATACTTCTCCGCGGCATACCCGGCAAAACTAGCCCAGCCACACCCAATGTCGAGAACCTTTATCCCCTTTTTCAGGTTTATTTTTCTGGCGATGAGATCCAGTTTCGCTTCCTGAGCCTGATCAAGTGTCCCAGCATCTTTCCAATAGGCACAAGAGTAAGCCATCCGTTTATCAAGCATCAATTTGTATAGTTCATTCCCGATATCATAATGGTGCTCACCAATATGAAATGCCATTGACTTCCTTTGCAGGTTGAGAAAACTTGCACGGAGATGTTGGATGAGAACTTTCCAGTTCCTGACTTTTTCATCCAATTCCGCAGACAGGATCTTATAAAAAAACTCATCGAGGGCATAACAATCCCACCAGCCATCCATGTAAGACTCGCCAAGGCCCATGGAACCCTGAGAAAAAACTCTCCGGTATAATTCTTTATTGTGGACTTCGATATCCCACGGTCGTGAACCATTAATCCGTACATCTGCAGAAATAAGAAGTCTTTCTATTTGTTCTTTGAAGTGTTCCATTTTCAGCAAAGACTCAGCTTAAAAGACACATCATATAATTTC
>DFBI01000216.1:0-4679 GCA_002367335.1 Syntrophaceae bacterium UBA3084
GGTGGCATGGACGGTTCGGCTGAGCGTTCGACTGAGCTCACGCCGAAGGCTCACCGAGGACAAACCATGTGCGGTTCGACTGAGCTCACGCCGAAGGCTGAACTTGTTTCAGTATCGTTTGTCCGTGTATTGGTGGCGTTCATAAAGGCCTGACCCTATAACATGACAACTCAACGTTATGAAAAGTGATAATAAAAAGACCGGCAAAACAGGCGAAGACATTGCCACTGCTTTTCTGAGAAAGAAGAGATACAAAATAATCGAGCGAAATTACAAATGTGTATTTGGAGAAATTGACATCGTTGCCCGTGATATGAGTGACATTGTTTTCATAGAAGTAAAAAGCAGAAAATCAAAAGACTTCGGTGAACCGGAGGATGCTGTAACCCTGAACAAACAAAGGAAGATATCCAAAGTAGCCTTGAACTATCTTAAAGAGAAAAATCTTGATGATCATAAAGCGCGGTTCGATGTAATCGCTATCAAACTATCGACAGAAGGCAACATTGTAAAACATATTAAAAATGCATTTGAACTCGCATGGGGCTGACGTAAAAGGACAAAGGTGCAAGGTGCAAGGTGCAAGGGACAATGAACAAGGAATATTATATATAGTTTCCACTCCCATAGGGAATATGGAGGACATTACTCTTCGTGCCCTGAGGATTTTGAAGGAAGTCCAACTCATAGCCGCCGAGGATACGCGACACACGAAAAAACTTCTCAATGCATACGACATTAATACCCCCCTGACCAGTCTCTATGACCAGAATGAACTGAAAAAGAGCAGCTACATCATATCCAGACTGAATGATGGAATGAATGTGGCCTATGTCTCCGATGCAGGGACCCCCGGCATATCAGATCCCGGATATATCCTTGTTAATCAGGCTATCCGGAATTTTATCAGGGTTGTGCCTGTACCCGGTCCATCAGCAGTTGTTGCCGCATTGAGCGCCGCAGGGCTTCCCATGGATAGCTTTGTTTTCTCAGGGTTTCTTCCTTCACGAAAAGGGAAAAGAAGGCAATTAATGAAATCCCTCAAGGATGAAACGAAAACGATTGTTTTTTACGAATCTCCGAGGAGAGTTATTTCTACACTTCAAGAAATAGAAGAAATTTTTGGGGACAGACACGCTGTAATTGGAAGAGAATTAACCAAGGTCTACGAGGAAATATTACGCGGCACTGTGAGCGAACTTATTGATTCTCTCAAGGAAAGACAGATTAAGGGTGAATTTACCCTTATCATCTCGGGAACGGAGAAACGTCCCAAGAGCTACTCACACGAAAAACTAACAACAAGATTCAAAGAATTACAAAACGATTCCAAACTCTCAACAAGAGACATTGTGAACATTATCTCCGAAGAAATGGGAGTATCAAAAAAGAACGTATACAAAGACGTCCTCCAATTCAAGGACAAAGGAACAAGGATCAAGGACAAAGGAACAGGGTAAAAGGTAGGATGGCTTGGTATGTAATTCAAAATTAAACATTCAAAATTCAAAATTGTTTTTCTATCCTTGTACTTTGTTCCTTGATCCTTGTTCCTTTGTCCTTTGTCCTTTGTCCTTTGTTTGTCCTTTCTTTTTTAGAAACAATATGATAGGTGTTTTTTGTTTTATATCACTTCATTGAGATAGAAAAGGAGATTATGTAATGGAATTTAAGCAATTCATGAAATTTTTCCTGGTTGTTTTAGTCCTATTGATTGTGGCCTGTGGAAGCACTGAGTCAAAAAAAATGAAATTTTTTGATAAGGGAGCAGAGCTTTACGCAAAGGGAGAATACACAAAGGCAACCGCCAACTTCAGTAATGCCATCAAGATTGATCCCAATTTTGCCAAAGCTTACTCCATGCTTGGCCAGGCTCTCCTGAAACAGATGAAATTTAAACCGGCCTACGGTGCGCTCTCCAAAGCCGTTGAGCTGAATCCCGAACTTCTGGACGCCCAGGCAGCTTTGGGGAAGATACTTCTTCTCGGCCGTCAAAAGGATAAGGCATGGGAAAAAGCGAAACTGGTACTGGCTAAAAATCCAGGTCATGAAGAAGCGCTCCTGTTAAACGCAAATTGTCTCCTTGCCGACGGTAAGGTTTCTGAAGCAGAGCAAATTCTGAAATCGCTCATCGAGAAAAATCCCAAAAAAAACGTCGCTTATCTTATCCTGGCTAATATCAAACTCAGGCAAAAGAATACACAAGGGGCAGAAAAAGTACTGGGAGACCTCCTCGCACAGGATCAAAAGAATGTGAGAGGCCGGCTGCTTCTAGCTCGTATTCTCGAAAAGGGCAATCGCCTGTACGATGCAGAAAAAGAATACAAAACTCTGGCCAGTCAGGAACCCGAAAATGACGGGCCAAAGCTCCTCCTGTCGCAATTTTACAACCGGACAAACAAAAAGAAAGAAGCCGAAATAATACTCAAAGATCTTGTTGACACTCACCCTGACAAGATAGAACTTCGCATCTATCTCTCCCGTTTCTACGCGGAAAATAAACAGGATGACGCCATGGTCAAAACACTGCAGACGGCCATTCGTGATATGCCCGATAAATATGCGCCGTATGAAATACTTGCCCGGTATGAGCTCGGGAAAAAGAATAAAGAAAAGGCCATGGAGCTCCTCAACCGGTTTATCGCAAAGATCAAAAGAGGGCCAGATTTTCTGAAAGCGAAAGTCTTTCTCGCGGGAATTTACTATCGGGACAGAAAATCTGACGCTGCAATGAAACTTGTAGAAGAAGTTTTAAAGGAAAATCCAAAAGACGTAGCCGGCCTCACCTTGAAAGGGGATATTCTTGTAAGCAAAAAAGATTATGTGGGAGCCATCTCAGAATATCGCACAGTTCTCGGCGAACAACCCGAAAATATTCCCGTATCCCTTGCCCTTGCGAGGGCTCACCTTTTAAACAAGGAACCGGCAATTGCCAAAGACATTTACAAAAAGGTGCTGGATAAGAATCCCAATGCAGGAGAAGCCCTGCTTGCCCTCGGTAATATGGCCCTGGAGAAAAAGGATCTTTCAGGGGCGGACAGATATTATTCACGCCTGTTAAAGCTTGCGCCCGGATCTCCTGTTGCTTACTACAAAAAAGGTATCGTAAAACGCCTGGAAAAGAAAGGCGCTGAGGCCGAATCGCTCTTCGCGAAAGCCCTCGAAGCCAACGTCAATTATACCCCTGCACTCATCCAGAGCATAGACCCCCTCTTGAAAAAAAAGAAACTTGACGAAGCCATAGGCAGAGTTCAACAGCAGATTAAAAAGAGCCCGAAGAATTCCGGCTATTATATTTTGCTGGGAAAACTTTATACAATCAAAAAGGATTATTCCAATGCCCGCAAGAGCTACGAAAAGGCATTTGAAATCAATCCGAACAACCAGCAGGCATTGTTCAGTCTCGGCCGGCTTGAACAATCTCAGGGTTCTCTCGACAAGGCCCTGGCAAATTATGAGAAGATGAGGGCCTTTGATCCAGACAATCCCCGTATTGCTCTTCTCATCGCCATGATATTTGAGCAAAAAGGCGAATACAAAAAAGCCAGGGACATATACGAAGAAGTATTAGCCAGGAATCCGGAAGTCCCAATGGCGGCCAACAATCTGGCCTTTTACTATTGCGAGTATGAACCAACGGAGGAAAACCTCGCAAAGGCAGAAAGATTTATTGCGCCGTTGCTGGAAAAATTCAAAAATGTTTCCTCCCTGGTGGATACGGGGGCATGGGTATATTACCGCAAGGGCGAATATAAGAAAGCAAAAGATCTACTTCTTGGCATTGATGAAAAAGCCAGGAATATCCCGGCCATCAATTATCACATGGGAATGATTTACCTCGGTCTGGGTGAAAAAGATAAGGCGGAAAGCTATCTGCAATTAGCCCTGAAAGGTGACAAAGATTTTCCCGGACGGCAGAAAGCAGAAAAAGAAATGGAGAAATTGTCACAATAGATTTTATTAGAGTTTTTACTCACAACAACTGCCTGCCTGTGCGTTGCACGCAAACAGGCGCTTTTTGCGCAGATACCGGCGGAAAATAAATTCGAATTTGCGGCTTTGCCGCCTTAGGGGTGGCATGGATAAACTTGTTTATCCGTGCAAAGAGATATTTGCATGAATCAAACAAAAAGAAAAGCTATCCGCCATTTCAACGATCCCGGCCATACACACTTTTTAACTTTTTCTTGTTTCCAGCAACTTCCGTTGTTGAGCCGGGAACGAACCAGACACTGGTTTGTCCAGGCAACAGGAAATGCTAAAGAAAAATATAGATTTGCCCTTTTAGCGTATGTAATCATGCCGGACCATGCTCATCTTCTCGTTTGCCCCTTGCTTCCAGTTTATGATATTGCATTGTTTTTGAAAGCAATTAAGCAATCCGTAGCCAGGAAGGCGAAACACTTCCTCCGTGAGAATAACCAGAATTGGTTGGAAAAACTAACCGTTCGGCGGGGGAACCGGGAGGTATTCCGATTCTGGCAAACCGGACCTGGATATGATCGAAATATCCACACTGAAAATGAACTTTTTGAAAAAATAGCTTATATTCACAATAATCCGGTTACAAGGGGCCTTGTTACAGCCGTCGAAGAGTGGAAATGGTCGAGTGCGGGCTGGTATAATGGGAACCGAAATGTAGTATTATCCATCGATGGAGACCTTTGCAGAATGTTCAA
>DFBI01000216.1:4688-7387 GCA_002367335.1 Syntrophaceae bacterium UBA3084
GAATATATTGGATATTTCGAGGATGAAAATTTGAGCCTGACGCAGAAATTGGGCAAAGGGGGACGTTATACAAAGGTCTCCGATGATATGCCATCTTCATCTGTTGAGGGACATGAATAATTGTAACGATGGGCACGGACAAACAAGTTTGTCCATGGCACCCTATTATTGTGACGGTTTCGCAAAAAAGTCAAAAATGCCCCCTCTTCCTTGATGGGAGGGAGGGGAAATCCTGCTTTTCACGAAACTATCATTGAGTGGCTAATCTGCAAAATGTTTAAGGAGGGTGTTTCAATGAAAAAAACAGTATTTTTTGTCTTACTTTTGTTTTTGGCTTCATTTGCCATTAATAATACGGTGACATTCGCGGAAGAAAGCAGATATAAGATAGGCCCCGGTGATTCTATTGAGATTTCTGTCTGGAAGGACGAAACTCTCACCCGTCAGATGATCGTACCACCCGACGGTATTATTGCCTTCCCTCTTATCGGGGATATTGATGTAACCGAATTAACCGTAACCAAACTCAGAGATGCTGTTTCAAAGAAATTGAAGGAATACGTGACTGACGCGACAGTCACTGTCATGCTCTTAAGCGCTAACAGTATGACAGCCTATGCCGTCGGCAAGGTAAACAGACCGGGACAATACCCGATCAACTTGGAAACAAACATAATGCAGATTCTTGCCATGGCCGGTGATTTGAATGCATTTGCCTCTCCCGGCAACATTATCATCCTTCGCCAGGAAAAGGGCAAATCCATAAAGATACCCTTCGACTATAATGAAGTTAAGAAAGGAAAGAATCTGGAACAAAACATATTCCTCAAAAGAGGAGACGTCGTCGTCGTCCCATAAACTTTGAACCTTGGTCCTTGAACCTTTTACCTCAAACTAAGGAGGTTGATTCATGCATACTAAATCTTACATAATTTCCATAATAATCCTTGTCTTTGTATCATTTGGCGCAGCGCTCGCCGCAGATGTTACCCTGACACCATCCATTGGCCTCAGGGGCGAGTACAATGATAATATTGATTTTTCCAAAACCAACAAGAAGGACGATTACATCGGGACCATCAGCCCCGGCCTCACATTTGGCTATGCCACCGATCGTCTGGACATCGGAGCCCGGGCTGTCGTTGACGTTGTCCGTTATATGGACCAGACGAAACAGGACAATGAAAGGCAAAATTACGGTCTGGATGCATCGTATCGAATGTTTGAAAGATTAAGCATCAGGGCTAATGGTTTCTATGTTAAAGACACAACCTTCGATACGGAACTCCAGGAAACAGGCCTCGTGGAACTGTGGTCGGATCGTGAGCACTATGGCGGGGGCGGCGGTCTGTCTTTTCAGATAAGTGAAGTTACGGATATAGGCATTGATTACAGTTACACGAAAACGGATTACTATCTCATTGATTATACTGATTCGGAAGGTCATTCCGTCTCTCTTCCTTTCAATTATTCATTTAATAACCGTCTCGATGTACTGACACTGAGGCCTTATTATAGGAATACAGACTCTGATGAAGACAAAATCGACGGCTACGGACTTTCCTTTGGCCTCGCCCATACATTTACCGAAACATTCACGGGCAGCGTCACAGCCGGTGCTCGTTATACAGAAACGGAAGAAAAACCCTCGGGCCGCTCCGATAATGACTGGGGCTGGACCGCAGACGTCAGCCTTGATAAATCCTGGCAGACAGCCTCCGCAAGTTTAGGCTATTCACGCGACCTTAATTATACCGCCGAGGGGGAACTTGTCGAAGTAAACAGATTTTCTCTGTCGACCAATAAAATGCTGACGAGCAAGTTCAGTATACGCTTAGCCGGTTCTCTGTATTTTACTGAATCGACTGGCATTTCCCGAAACAGAGATACGAGGTATTACACAGTGGCACCATCACTGAACTACATGATTACAGAAAATCATTCGATGGCGCTTGGATACAGCTATTCCAACGAACATGATAAAATGTTGACAAATGATCAAGATCGGGACCGAAATATGGTATGGCTTACTCTGAATTTCAATTTCCCGCAAAAGTGGTAGTTTTTTGTGAATCACGGATAAATGATCAAATATTCGGTTTTGAGCATTGGTCCTGGCATCATTGTTGCTTATTAAAACCTATTACCGTGAGGTAATCGGCCCGTTCAGGGGAACGGGCCCTGCGCAATACAATAAAGGAATATTCTTTAATGGAAAACATCAATGAATTCAAGGGATTAATCAGAAGAAGGATAAAAATTTTCCTGTTATCTGCTATACCGGTGTTTATAATCGTGGCGGTAATAGCTTTCATCCTGCCGCCAATTTTTGTTTCCAGGTCAACAATTCTCATTGAATCCCAACAGATTCCCCAGGAATATGTAAAGTCCACTGTAACAGGCTATGTGGAACAGCGTCTTCAGTCTATTACCCAGCAGATTCTGAGCCGCGCTAATCTGATAAAAATTATCAATCAATTTAACCTGTACCCTGACATGGGGAAAAAATACGCCACGGAAGTAGTTCTCACGAAAATGAGGAAAGATATTGTTCTGGAAACTATCCAGGCCGGCGGAAGAAGAGGTAAAGATGCCACCATTGCCTTTACCCTTTCATATGAGGGTAAAGACCCGACAACTGTTCAGAAGGTCGCCAATGTACTTGCTTCCCTCTACCTTGAGGCAAATCTGAAAAAAAG
>DFBI01000216.1:7486-13203 GCA_002367335.1 Syntrophaceae bacterium UBA3084
CTGGATCAACTGAGCCGGGATATTGACCAGGCTAATATGCAGCTTAGTTCACTTAAGGAAAGAAAAGTCTACCTCGAAGGGCAAATTGCCAATTTAGATCTTTCGGGACCCGTTGTAACGGCAGGAGGAACAATCGTATCCGGGGGAACCCGGGAAGAACGTCTTAAGTCTCTTCGTCTGCAGCTTATCAACCTTCAGACCAGCTTATCAGACAAACATCCCGATATTATAAGGCTAAAAAGAGAGATTCATGAACTGGAAGCCCCGACAGAGGAAACAAAAGTCTCTTCTGCTGATACGGAACGGCTCAACGATTTAAAGAATCGTCTTGTAACGATGAAAGTTCAATTAGGCCCACAACATCCTGATGTTGTCAAGCTTTCAAGAGAAGTGGCAAGCCTTTCCAGAGAAATACAAAACTCTGAAAAAGGCAAAACGGTATCCAGGCTTGCTCAAGAGGAGAGAAATCCCGCCTATATGAGTCTTAAAACACAGATAGAGTCTATTAATATAGAGATCAATCACCTCCTTGATGAAAGATTCCGTATCAAGAAAAAAATGAACTATTATCAGAAAAAAATCGAAAACGCTCCACGTGTCGAAAAAGAATATGTCAGTCTGACCACTGATTACGGAAATGCCAGGGAAAAGTACAATGAGATCATGAGCAAGTTGATGGAGGCGCGAGTGGCCAAGGGAATGGAAGAAACCCAGCATGGTGAACGTTTCACGATCATAGAGCCGGCGGCGAAAGCTGAAGCTCCCGAAAAACCCGACCGGCTTAAAGTTATGCTCATGGGGCTATTCCTATCCTTAGGCGTCGGTGCCGGTCTTGCGTTCCTTCAGGAAAACCTTGATCATTCAATAAAAACGACAGCCGATCTTGACAGCCTCGGAGATGTCCCCATGTTATCAGCTATCCCTTTAATTGAAAGCGAAGAAGATATAAAGCGTAAGCATAAAAGGATAATTATCGCTGTTTCGCTGGCTATCGGTGTCGTATGCGTGGCATTGATCGTTATTCATTTTTTTATTATGCCAATCGACATCCTCTGGTTGAAAATCCAGCGGAAATTGATGATACAATTGTAAACAATCGGATTCCCTCTCCCTCGAATAAAGGTTGCAGGGCATAAATATCAACAAGAAATCCCCTCTCCCAATGAGGGAAGAGGGTGAGGAGTGTATATCGTAATTCAAATGTAACTACTCAGGTAGATAGACTGAAGGCTGAAGACTGTTAGGAAAAGCGGTAATATTGCACACTTTGAAGCCATGTTTGATGCAAAAATCTGCTGTTTCTCCGCCAAAGCGCCGCAATTGCGCTCTTCCGGCCCCTTCAGCCTAAACAGCTTCAGCCTGACTACGTGAGTAGTTGCATTCAAATTAACTAATATTTTTAAGGAAATGTGATCATGAGTAAATTAAGAAAAGCCCTTGATAAAGCGAAAGAAGCCAGAGAGGGTCTTGCCGAGGATATTATAATAGACGACAAAATCTCATCTCCGTTGAGAACTTCGCCGGCAAAGAAACAGGAACAGCGTTTTGAAAAGATCAATCCTGTCTATCACTACACAGCAATTAAACAAATTGATTTTCAAAACCTTGAAAACAACAAAATTATCTCCATTTGTCATGGAAACGCAGTTGCAGATCAGCTAAAGATTCTCCGGACCCAAATTCTCAGTCAGTTAAAGAAACTACAGGAGAACAGTCTCCTCATCACCAGTGCGAATCCCGGTGAAGGCAGAACAGTCACCGCTATTAATCTCGCCATCGCACTTTCTCAACAGATAGATGGTACCGTTCTTCTTGTAGATGCCGATCTGAGAAAACCTTCCATACATAGTCTTTTGGGATTTGATGCCGAAAATGGTCTTTCCGATTATCTGCGAGGCAAAGCAGAAATAGCTGATCTTCTGGTAAATCCGGGGATGCACAGGCTGGTAGTTCTTCCCGGCGGTAAACCTATACCAAATTCTTCAGAGCTTTTAGGATCACCCCGGATGGAGGACCTCGTTAATGAACTGAAAGAACGTTACACTGACAGGATTATTATTTTCGATAGTCCTCCCCTCTTGACGAGCGCCGATTCATTGGTTCTTTCTCGTTTCATCGATGGTATTTTAATGGTAGTTGAAGCGGAAAAGACCACCAGGGAGGATCTCAAACGTGCTATAGAACTTCTACGGGACAAACCGGTTATCGGAACTATACTCAACAAAATACAACAGTAATTACACAATATTACTTTATGTACAAATCATTTTACGGCTTCAAAGAAAAACCTTTTAATCTTACACCGGACCCCGACTACTTATTTATGAGTCGCGGCCATGAAGAAGTATATACCCATCTCGAGTACGCCATCAGAGAAAACAAAGGATTCATTGTAATCACGGGAGAAATCGGCTCCGGCAAAACAACGCTGATTAATTTTCTCTTACGCAAACTGAAGTCAACTATCCAGGTCGCCGTTGTTAATCAAACCCTTGTTAGTCCTAAACAATTTATAAAAATGGTCTGCCAGGAATTTGAACTTTCCGTAAACGCCATGGATAAAGCTAAAATGCTTGATGTTTTTCACGAATTTTTACTAAAACAATTCGCCGAAAAGAAACGCGTCACGTTGATAATCGACGAGTCTCAAAATCTACCGGATAAAACAATTGAAGAAATAAGATTACTCTCGAATCTGGAATCCGAAAAACATCATTTAATACAGATTTTGCTCGTTGGGCAACCTGAATTAAAATATAAGCTTCAACAGAAAAATCTGGAGCAGTTCATACAGAGAGTTACTGTTTACTGGCATCTGGGTGGTCTCGACAAAGATGAATTGAATCAATATATTCGTCACCGGTTATGGGTTGCGGGGACAGAAAACCTTGATATTTTTGATCAGGAAGCCGTTGAGGCTTTACACAAGTATTCCAGGGGGATTCCCCGGCTTATTAACATCTTGTGTGATGCCGCCCTTGTTCATGGCTATGCCGACGAATTAAAAGTCATTGGCAAAAATGTAATTAACGAAGTAGTAAATATTAGAAATATAGGTGGAATTCTTACTGAGAATATAAAGGATGGGAGGGAAACACGTCACTCTTCTTCTAAAAAAGACCCCCTTAAACAATTAGATCGTCGGATACGAACCATCGAAAAGAGAATTGATCTATTTGAAAAAATCTTTGTTAACTTAAATCAATCATTAGACATCTTTTCTTCGGCTAAAAAAAAGAGGGACAAACTCATTCTTGAACTCACAACAATGTTAAAACAGAGCATGGAAAGTCAAACAAAGCTGATGTTGGAAATCATTGAGTTAAAACATAAACAAAATGGTGGCGATATTATCAATCATTCAAACAGCCGGGCAGCGCCCGTATCATATCCATCTCCAAACCAATCCCAGTACAATTCCAAGGATTAGCCAGATCGGAATAGAGATAATCAGTCCCCACATCAGTCCATTTACCCTTTTCAGTGACTTTTCCAAATTTCTAGCATATAATCCTCTTTCAAGTTTTATTTTCACATCTTCAAATTTGAAAGGCTTGGTAACATAATCATACGCTCCGGCTTTTATTGCTTCGATCGCACTTTCAATACTTGGATATCCTGTGATCATTAGAAATACAACATTTGTATCCTTTTGCCTTATTTGCTTTAATAATTCCATACCATCCATTTTCGGCATCATAAGATCTGAAACAACACTATCGAATTTACCGGGTATGAATTTCTGAAGCGCATCTTCACCGCTATCAGCCGTTACCACAACATATCCAACGTTTGCCAGATATTCTTTTAATACAGAACGCACACTCTCTTCATCGTCCACAACCAATATATTTCCTTTAATCATGATCCCCCCCCCTCGCCCATACTAATGTGGGCTTAAATTTAACATCTTTTGTGTTTTTCAGCAAAAGATTCTTAACTTTCCCATTTATTTCATTATACAGCGCCTAATGCTATTAACTTAGGATATTGGCATTTGTGATCATCATATCTTAGCGGCAAAAACGCACCAACAAAATATGTAGATCATATCTCGCACCAGCATAAAGTGCAGGATTGTAAAAATACTTAACATAGATGGCATCATTTTAAATCAACAAAATATGTAGGATCACAATATATACCAACACAAAATGTGAGGTTGTGCTTCAATATACCACATTCACAGGTTCCAATACTACTTCGACTTTTGAACCCTATATTCACGCAATACAACTATTTGATTTAATTACATAATAACTATTATATTTTTTCTCATCCCGGTGGCATACCTCATGCAGTAATACATCAATAGTATATATATGCTGACAAAACTAAAGTTGCAGGATACAATAAAGACACTACCGTAAAAAGTCCAAAATGCCCCCTCCCCTTTATCCCCTCCCACTAGGGGAGGGGAAATTAGACTTTTTACGAAGCCGTCAAAGTTGCAGGATACAATAAAGTAACGGAGAAAAATATGATGCCGAATCACCGCAAGCTTAATAACAACAAAATTATTAACCTCAATGACTGGGTGGATTTTGAGCAGAATTTCCACGATGAGGATTACTTTCAGGAAGCGCTCCGTATAGAGCGAAAGAGATCAGAGCGTTCGGGAAAACCGTTTTTGTTAATGCTGGTTGATATCAAGAAACTCATCAACGGCAAAAACGGAAAAGTAATATTCAGAAAAATGATATCTCAATTAAACTTACATACAAGAGAAACCGATATAAAAGGCTGGCATATTAACAAATCTGAGATCGGGGTTATTTTTACCGAAATAGGCGGACAGGATAAGGATTTTATATTTGAAAAAATAACACACAGAGTTCAAGACAGTTTATTTTTTATCATTGAGTCAAAATATTTCCACAAGATAAAACTCTCTCTTAAATGGTTTTCAAACGAAAGTAACGGTGAAGAAAATAACTATAAACCTGATCCCGTCTTCTATCCTGACATTGTTGAAAAGGCTCTTCATAAAGTCTTTTTCCTTTTCACTAAAAGAATCATTGATATTATCGGCAGTATTTCGGCAATGATTGTGTTTTCGCCGCTATTTATCCTTATCCCTATTTTGATTAAAATTGATTCAAGAGGTCCCGTTTTCTTCAGACAGGAGAGACTGGGCCTGTTCGGAAAAAAGTTCGCCTTTCTAAAATATCGATCTATGCGCGCGGACAATGATGATAGTCTGCATCGTGAATACATCAAGAATCTGATTACAAGTGAAAATGTTGAAAACGGAAATGGTGATAACCCAGGGGAAAACGGCCTTTATAAAATACAGGATGATCCACGCATCACTCTTATAGGAAAGGTTTTACGAAAAACAAGCCTCGACGAACTACCGCAGTTCATAAACGTATTTAAAGGAGACATGTCTCTTGTAGGGCCAAGGCCCCCAATACCATACGAGTACGATGAATATAAAATCTGGCACATGCGGCGCGTCATCGAGGTAAAACCCGGCATTACAGGACTCTGGCAGGTCGAGGGAAGAAGCTCTACCTCATTTGATGAAATGGTGCGACTGGATCTAAAATATGTAAAAGAATGTTCCCTCTGGCTGGATATAAAGATTATCCTTAAAACACCCTGGGTGGTATTAACAGGCAAAGGAGCTTATTAATCAAAGGACAAAGGTTCAAGGTTCAAGGATAAAAATAATTCTTAATTCTGAATTAAGGAACAAGGTGGGTGGCATGGAC
>DFBI01000116.1:0-644 GCA_002367335.1 Syntrophaceae bacterium UBA3084
GGTCGGCCGGGTATCCGGCAACTCGGCATGCCTCAAGGCGCGAAGCGCCTTGAGGAATGCTCCGCATAACCGGCTGGTAATGGAACGCAGCGGAATTGCCAGTCCGAGTTAATGTGGTTGTTCGCTTAAAATTTCTTTTGCAATTCATCTTTTGTGATATCACAGTCCCGTAAAATTTGAGCCAGGAGCCCTCGACCTATGCTTTCTCCTCGGTGTAGTGGAACAACTGTGCAACGACCATCTTGATGTTGCAGGAAATTATGACTGCCTTTTACTCGTATGATTTTGAATCCAAATTTTTTCAAAGCACGAATCAAACGGCTACCGGTTACTGATGGAAACGTTGTCATGCGTTGACCGCCACTTTTTGTACGCCAATGAATTCATTGGAAATCGGCTTCTCCACCTCAAGACACAGTTCAATAGCCTCCTTAATCCTCGTCATTAATGTATCAAGAGATTTTGCCTGTGTATGGCAACCGTGCAGTGCGGGTACAGATGCAATAAAATATCCATCCTCATCTTTTTCAATTATTACGCTAAATTCATTCATTTTTTGTCCTCAATATTTAATGTTTTTTCCGATGATGGTTTATTTGATCAAAGCGAACCATTGATTAACAGGCCAATTTGCCTTGATATAA
>DFBI01000116.1:697-1317 GCA_002367335.1 Syntrophaceae bacterium UBA3084
TCTAAAAACAGGAAACTGCTTGATAAAGTACGGGATGTAATGTAGTTGCTTCACTACTCTATCCACATGGAACAATCCTACTGGGGCTGGATTAAACGGAGGGAATCCTCTCGATGACTTTGATATCTGAAGATTGTGAGTTGAGCTATGGACAACATGAAAACAAAGAGTGTACTTATCGGTATCAGCGGTGGCGTTGACAGCACTGTTGCGGCATCGATTCTGAAAGAAAAAGGCTTCCACGTTGAAGGCCTCTATATATATAACGGATTTCCGACGAGAGCTGAAGAAGATGCTGTAAACGTTGCGAAACGGCTATCGATTCCACTTCACAGGATTGATATTTCGGAATCTTTCAAAAAAGACATTGTTGATTACTTTGTGTCGGAATATCTGGCAGCGCGAACCCCGAACCCCTGTATTGTGTGCAACAAGAAGATCAAGTTTAAATATCTTCTTGAAGCAGCGGAGGAAAGGGGAATCGATTATATTGCCACGGGTCACTATGCCCGTATTGAAGATACAGGCGGGAAAAATGGGTTCAGGCTTAAGAAAGGTACGGATAAAACCAAAGACCAGTCTTATTTCCTCTTTAAGCTTGGGCAAAAAGAGCTTTCACG
>DFBI01000116.1:1386-14927 GCA_002367335.1 Syntrophaceae bacterium UBA3084
AAAGTGCGATTTTCCATCCCGGGAATATTGTGGACAGAAAAGGGAATGTCGTCGGAAGGCACCGGGGCATTCATTCTGTTACCATCGGTCAGAGGAGGGGACTTAACATTGCTTCGGAACGACCTTATTATGTTCTGGAAATCGCAAGAGATAAAAATGAGGTAATCGTGGGAAGGGAAGAAGATCAGTTCTTTGACGGATTAATCGCGGGAAATGTTTCATGGATTTCTCCCGATTATGCTGCTGTTGGGAATCTGAAGGTTACAACTCACATCAGATACCGCCACAGTGGTGTTGAGTCTGAAATCAAGATTTTGCCTTCAAACAGGCAAAGCGAAAATCGCGTTTCAATTAAATTTAATAAGCCTCAAAAAGCGGTTGCCCCCGGCCAGGCAGCCGTCTTTTACCGGGGTGATATTCTCGTCGGCGGAGGTTGGATCGAAAAGGGGGTACATTTTGGTTAAGTTTGCCATGGCTACTTTAGGTTGCAAGGTCAATCAGTATGAATCCGCGGGAATCATAGAAGAACTGACAAAAAAAGGGCTTTCCATGGTGCCATTTAACACAAAGGCCGATATTTATATTGTGAACACCTGTACCGTTACGGGCAAAACGGACTATCAATCGAGACAATTGATCAGGAGGGCAAACAGGGTAAATCCAGGGGCATCTATCATTGTAACGGGTTGCTACGCGCAGATTGCGCCCAATGAACTTGCCGGCCTCGCGGGTGTACGAGCGGTGGTGGGAATGGAAGGAAAAGAGAATATTCCTTTTACAATCAAAGAACTTATCAAAGGTACACATAAGATTATTACCAGCGATATTAGCCTGAAAAAAAATTATTCCGGACTTTCCGCAAGCAAATTTCCCGGGCATACAAGGGCTTTTCTTAAAATTCAGGATGGATGCAACGCATTTTGCAGCTATTGCATTATACCTTACGCACGTGGTAGAAGCAGGAGTCTTCCCGAAAATGATGTGATAAAACAAATCAGAGATTTGAACAATGCAGGCTATCGTGAAATCGTCCTCACGGGGATTCATCTCGGCATTTACGGCCATGATCTGTCACCTTTTACGAATTTCCTGAATCTATTAAGAAAGATAGAAGATGCCGATATCATCGAGAGACTGCGTATCAGCTCCATCGAACCTGTGGAAATAACAGATGGGCTGATTAATCATATAAAGAACTCGAGGGTAATCTGCAGGCATCTTCATATACCCCTCCAGAGCGGTGATGACAGGATCCTGAAATTAATGAAAAGAAATTATAACACGCATCAATTCAGAAGTCGGATTGAAAAGATAATAGATGCCGTTCCTGAAATAGCCATTGGCATGGACGTTATGGTAGGATTTCCGGGAGAAGGAGAAAAAGAATTTAACAACACCAGGGATTTCATAGAGGGTATTCCCCTTGCATACCTGCACGTTTTCCCCTATTCCAAGCGTCCCGGTACCGAGGCATCACAACTTCCCGATCAGGTTGATGAATCCATCAAGAAAGAACGGGGTAAAATATTGCGGGATATGGGAAAGAAAAAAAGGATGGAATTCAACGAAAGGTTTATTGGGAAAAAACTCTCCGTTTTAGTAGAGAATGCAAGGGACAGAGAGACGGGATTTATGAAAGGCTTTTCAGACAATTATATCCCCGTTCTCATTCCGGTTAGTGATGTTTCGATGAGCAATCACATCGTAAAAGTTAGAGCTGAAAGTTTAACAGGAGGAAAAATACTTGGAAGAAAACCGATTAATTTCTGAGAACAGGGTAGAAGATCTTAACAATCTGGCAGAAATTCTCTCATTTACCTTCAGTGATATATCTTTACTGGATAAAGCCCTCACACACAGATCATTTGCAAACGAAAATCAGGATTTACATTACAATGATAATGAAAGACTGGAATTTCTTGGGGATGCCGTTCTGGAACTTTGTATCACTGATATATTGATGAAAAATTTCCCTGACGATACTGAAGGACAACTCTCGAAACTGAGAGCATCCGTAGTAAATGAACAGCCCCTTGCAGAGCTTGCAAAGCAATTTCATGTCGGCGACTTTCTCCTTCTTGGCAAGGGGGAGGAGTACTCCGGCGGAAGAACCAAAAACTCTCTCCTGGCAAATGCAGTTGAGGCTATTATCGCATCGGTTTACCTTGATGGAGGCTATGAAAAGACACTTTTATTTATCAACGATGTATTCCAGCCTTTAATTACAAAATGGGCGAAAGTCCCTTTTTACCATGATTATAAAACTTCTCTTCAGGAGAAGAGCCAGGGCGGGTTTAAGATTATACCGAGATATAAATTAGTCCGCGAATACGGCCCGGACCATGACAAGACGTTTCAGATACAGGTCTCCATCGCGGACGTTATTTCAACAACCGGTCTGGGAAAGAGTAAAAAGGAAGCCGAGCAGGAAGCAGCAAAAAAGGCCCTGGAAGAGCTGGAAAAGGTTGATAACGGGATATAATGGCTCAGAAGATCATACCCATATTTGTTATTTATAAGGGGTGTCCTAATCGTTGCGTATATTGCAATGAGAGAATCACCGCCGGAGATTACCCCGATAGGATTACTGAAGACCTGTTCAGGAGAATCGTCGATAAGCATTTAAAGAGTCTTGATGAATACGTGTATATACAGATTGCTTTTTACGGAGGCAATTTCACCGGGATAGACAGGAATTATCAGACTGAACTCCTGGAATATGCCGAATCCTATATACGTAAAGGTCTGGTGAATTCCGTCAGGATATCAACAAGGCCCGATTATATTGACGAGGATCGAGCAGAGCTTCTCAAGAACTACCATGTCAAAACAGTGGAGATCGGCGCACAGTCGATGGTCGATGAGGTTTTGAACCTCTCAAACAGAGGTCATTCTTCAGATGATGTGAGACGTGCCATGGAAATTTTAAAAGCAAAGGGATTTGAAACAGGAATCCACCTCATGGCGGGGCTTCCGGGAGATACGGAAGAGAGATTCAGATATACGGTAGAAGAAACCATAAAACTACATCCCCACATGGTAAGGATTCACCCCACTATTGTATTTCAAGATACGGCGCTGGCGAAGTCTTATCAAAAAGGAGAATACAAGCCGATAAGCATGGCTGATGCAATCAAACTCTGCAAATACGCCCTGGGAAAATTTGAAACGGCAAATATTCCCGTTATCAGGCTCGGCCTGCAGATGACCAGAGAAATGGAAAGGGAGGGAAGTATTATTGCCGGACCCCATCATCCTGCTTTCCGATCACTTGTGGAGGGATCGATATTTCTCGACATGGCATCGAAACTCTTAAAATCTACAGGCCCTGGCAAGGAAATCGCCACGTTTTTACTTAATCCAAAAGATGCTTCAGATTTCCGGGGCATGAGAAATCAAAATATAAAATCCATAAAAGAACGTTTCGATGTAACGGAGATTTCGATCAGGGAAGATTCAAAACAGGAAAGAGGAACTCTCGCTCTGGTGATTAATGGAAAAATAAGCAAACTCTCAAAATTCCAAAGTTTGATGGACTCGTAAAAAGTCCGAATTTCTGTCGTTTTGTCATTCCCGATCCCCGATCGGAGCCGAGGACAGGCCTGATCGGGAATCCATAACTTCGTGTAATTACTGGATTCCCGCTTTCGCGGGAATGACAACTTGGCAAATTTTTGACTTTTTACAAATTCATCAACTTTTAACTTTTCACTATTAATTCTTCACTCTTTATTAGGGGGTAGTTTTGTTTAAATCAGGCTTTGTTGGAATTATCGGAAAACCTAATGTCGGAAAATCGACCCTTCTGAATTCTATCATCGGCGAGAAGGTGGCTATTGCCACCCATAAACCTCAGACGACAAGAAACAGAATCATGGGGATCAAAAACACCGACAGGGGGCAAATTATTTTTCTCGATACGCCCGGAATTCACAAAGCCAAAACACCATTGAACAAATATATGGTTAAAACAGCTATCAGCATTTATGCCGACGTGAATGTTTTACTATTCATTGTCGAAGCAAATACGGGTCTGGACAAGGATGATTATCTTACAATAAAATCATTACAGGATATAAAGATTCCCGTTATTGCGCTGATCAACAAAATCGATCTTGTAAAAAAAGATTCTGTTCTTCCCGTGATTGATGAATTGAGAAAACTATTTACCTTTAAAGAAATTATTCCTCTATCTGCTCTCACCGGATATTATATGGACACTCTTCTTGATGTAATATGGAACTTCCTGCCGGAAGGACCTGAATACTTTCCAGACGATATGTTTACGGACAGTTCTGAAAGATTCCTCGCCGCGGAAATAATCAGGGAGAAAGTAATGCTCCTGACGCATCAGGAAATACCATATTCTACAGCCATCGTTCTTGAATCCTTCAAAGAAGATAAAAGAAAAAACCTGATCCATGTGGGGGCAACTATTAACGTGGAAAAAGATTCACAAAAGGGTATTATCATCGGGAAAAAAGGAAGTATGTTAAAAGAAATAGGAAAACGGTCACGACTTGAAATGGAAAGATTTTTCGACACAAGAATATATCTGGAGTTATTTGTCAGGGTACAAAAAGACTGGACCCGAGATGAAAAGTCACTCAAGGAGTTTGGATACAGAAGTAAATAGGGATCAGGAGTCGGGGATCGGGGATCAGGGATCAGTAAATACTGGGAAAGATTATATAGTGAAACCAATTATTGCAATAGTCGGGCGACCGAATGTGGGGAAATCCACACTTTTTAATCGTTTGTCGGAAAATAAAAAAGCCATCGTAATTGATCAGCCCGGCGCTACCAGGGACAGAAATTACGCCGATTCTTCCTGGAACGACAAACAATTCATGCTTATTGACACAGGCGGATTTGAACCCGTTTCTGAGGAAAGGATGCTGGTGCAAATGCGTGAGCAGACGACTCTTGCCATAGAGGAGGCATCAGCGATCATTTTCCTGATGGATGGAAAAGAAGGACTAACTCCATCGGACATGGAAATTGTAGAAATCCTCAGAAATACCAGAAAGCCTGTCTTTTTCGTTGTTAACAAAATCGATGGACCGAAGCAGGAAGATCTGTCCTATGAATTTTACCGATTAGGCGTAGAACGTCTTTATACTATTTCTGCTGAACATGGCGGGCTCGGTCTGGCCGATCTCATGGACGATGTTGCTGAATGTCTTCCCTTATCGTGTGCCATTGACGATGATGAAGAGCGAATCAAAATTGCCGTGATCGGAAAACCCAATGTTGGAAAATCATCCCTCATCAATAAAATAATCGGTTACGACAGGACGATTGTTAATCCAGTTCCCGGTACGACAAGAGATACCATAGACACACCGTTTGAAATTAACGACAGAAAATACCTGTTAATAGACACCGCCGGGATAAGAAGAAAAAGCAAGGTCAGTCAAAGGCTCGAACAATACAGTGTTCTTGAAGCAATAAAAACCCTGAGCCGTTGCGATGTTGCATTAATCCTTGTAGATGCAACGGAAGGGGTAACGGACCAGGATACAAAAATCGCGGGGCTGGCCTATGAGAGGGGGGTTGTCTGTATCATAGTCCTCAATAAATGGGATCTTCTGGAGAAAGATAACAGCACCATAGGAAAACATGTAATACATACTAAGGATAAATTAAAATATCTTGACTTCGCGCCCATTGTATCCCTTTCGGCCCTTACCGGACAGAGAATATACAGGATTTTCGAATTGATAGAAACTGCCTATGATCAATTTACAAAAAGGATTCCCACGCCGCTCTTGAATACGAAAGTGCGGGAATTCCTCGATATGCGCCCACCTCCACGTTATAGAAACAGACCTCATAATTTCAGCTATGTCACGCAGACCTCGGTAAAACCACCAATGTTTGTTTTCTTTGTCCGTGAACCCAAGGGAGTTCATTTTTCATACCAGCGCTATCTTGCAAACAAAATACGGGAAGAATTCAACTTTGACCAGGTGCCGATCAGGTTGAAATTCCGAAAAAAGGGGAAGAGGAATTAAGAATTTGTATAAAATTCAATTGACTTAAGAACATGTTTTATGATAGTAATTTCAGGTTATTCGCATGATTTTTAAAGATACGGCAACTTTTTTAACATTTCACACAAGGATAGCGCAATAAAATGAGAAAATCTCTAATTTGCCTGGTTGTTTTGTCTTTAGTCCTTTGCTTTTCAGTACCCGTTTTTGCTGCGAAGGGTACTGTCAGGATAGGTGTTTACCTGCCGATGACAGGTCCGATGGCAGATTACGGCCAGATGGAATGGGCCGGCATTCAAACGGCTAACAAACTTATGCCTAAAGTCCTCGGCACAAAGGTGGAGCTTTTTCTTGTTGACACTAAAAGCGACAAGATTGAGGCAGCGAATGCCGTTGACAGATTAATCAAAAAGAACAGAGTTCACGCCATTATCGGGGGAGCTGTCAGCGGCAACACCCTTGCAGGAACTTCTATTGCCGATAAAGCAAAGAAACCGATGGTCTCTCCCACTGCCACGAATCCCCTGGTCACCCAAAACAAGAAATATGTATTTCGTGTATGCTTTATTGATCCTTTTCAGGGGGAGATGGCGGCAAAATACGCTTATGAGAAGCTCGGTGCAAGAAAAGCGGCCATTCTTATAGATATTGCTCAGGATTATTGTGTCGGCCTGGCCAACTTCTTCGCAAAGTGCTTTATCAGGCATGGCGGAAAGGTGGTGTCAATGGCGTACTGCCGGACACTGGATCAGGATTTTACGATACAAATTTCATCCATCATGGCCGCAAAGCCGGATGTCCTGTATATGCCGAACAACTACACCGAAGTTGCCCTTGCCTGCAAGCAGGCTGTAAAACTTGGCCTCAACGTGCCAATCATTTCAGCAGATAGAGCCCAGACGAAGGAGCTGATCAAAATTGGTGGAAAGGATGTTGAAGGAATCATATTTACAGGACACTTTGCCAGGGAGGCCGCGGTCACGGACATTGCAAGGAAGTATATCGAAACTTATGAAAAGGAAACAGGTAAAGAGGCAAGCGCCTTCGATGCTCTCGGGGCGGATGCCTATTTTGTTTTGATAGATGCCATAAAAAGGGCAAAATCGGTGAAGGGTAAAAATATAAGAAACGCCCTTGCAAGCACAAAGAACTTTAAAGCGGTATCAGGCATTATTAATATCGGTAAAGATGGAGATGCGGTAAAAAGTCTGGTTCTGGTACACGTTAAAGATGGCACATTCCGCTATTTGGCAACGTATAATCCATAAAGTGGGGCGTTTGCATAAAAGTACATTTTTGATCCTTATTTGACAAAATTAATCAATATTTCTTGACTTGAATTTCCTATAAGATTATAGAGGAAAGCCTATGTAGTATTCATTTTTCATAAATTTGCAAAGGAGGACATACAGTATGAAGAACTGCTTCAAAAAATTATTTATTGTTGCCACGTCTCTGATTTTTATTACGTGCTTCACTGTTGGCACAAGCCTCGCTGCCGACGTAATTAAACTCGGTGTAGCCGGAGCCCACAGTGGCGATCTCGCATCATACGGATTACCTTCCGTAAAGGCCGCAGAGCTTGTCGTTAAGGAAATTAATGCCAGGGGGGGGATCCTCGGCAAAAAAGTTGTATTGCTCATTGAAGACGACGCATGTAAACCTGAGCTGGGATCAAATGTCGCCACTAAGCTGATATCCGAGGGTGTTGATGTCGTAATGGGTCATATATGCAGTGGATCTACAAAGGCGGCCCTCGCAATTTACAAAGATGCAAACATTATTTGCATGTCTCCATCTGCAACCAATCCGCCCCTGACACAGAGCGGAGATTATCCCAATTTCTACAGGACAATTGCTTCCGATGATGCCCAGGCAAAACTCGAGGTAGATTATGCACTGGATGTCCTGAAAGTCAAAAAGATTGCCGTTATCCATGATAAGGGCGATTATGGAAAGGGACTTGCCGAATTTGCAAAGAAATATATCGAAGATTCCGGCAAGGGAAAAGTTGTGTTGTTTGAGGGTGTTACCCCCGGAGCAGTTGATTATTCGGCAGTTGTGCAGAAAATAAAGCGCTCGAAGGCGGAAGCGGTTATATTCGGAGGTTATCATCCTGAAGCATCCAAGGTAATTATGCAGATGCGTAAAAAGAGGATGAAAACCTATTTCGTCTCTGATGATGGTGTCAAAGACGATACGTTCATCAAAGTTGCCGGCAAATACGCGGAAGGTGTTTACGCGTCCGGCCCCATGGACACGTCGAGTAACCCGCTGGCGATTGCAGCGATAAAAGCACATCAGAAGGCTTACGGATCAGATCCCGGTGCGTTTTTCCTGAACGCATATGCGGCCACACAGGCGCTGCTCAACGCTATCGAGAAGGCGGGCTCTACCGATTACAAAGCGGTTTCCAAGGCCCTGAAAACCAATTATGCTGAAACCCCGCTCGGAAAAATCAAGTTCGATGCGCGGGGAGACGCCATCGGTATCGGGTTTGCCATGTACCAGGTCCAAAACGGTGTCTATGTGGAAATAAAATAATAACCGTTTAAACAACAATAACGGGGACAGGCAAAAAGCCCGTCCCCATTTTTTTATTAAGTCAGCAAGCATAAATAAAAAACGCAGGATTTCGGGGTAAGTATCCGTAAAACTAAGGAAAAGATAAATCAAATTATGGATTATTTTTTAGAGTTATTTATAGGAGGACTAACACGCGGGAGCATATACGCACTTATCGCTCTTGGTTACACCATGGTTTACGGTATTATCGAACTGATTAATTTTGCCCACGGAGAAATTTATATGATCGGAGCGTTTACTGCTCTTATCGTCATATCTGTCCTGACCATGATGGGTATGAACACCATTGCCATTCTTGTGCTCGCTGGATTCATAGCAGTCATATATTCCAGTGCGTACGGCTACACTGTCGAAAAAATAGCGTACAAACCTCTGAGAAATGCACCCCGTCTCTCAGCGCTTATCAGCGCCATCGGCATGTCCCTTTTCCTTCAGAACTATGTTCTTCTGGCACAAACGTCCGATTTTCTTCCGTTCCCGAACCTGATTCCTGATTTCGAATTTATGGAACCTTACGCACATATTGTCAGTTCTACCGAGGTTGTCATTCTTATAACAACAGTAGTTGTTATGATTCTTCTGGCAGTGCTGATCAAATTTACGAGGATCGGCAAGGCGATGCGTGCCACATCACAGGATAAGGATATGGCACAACTTGTCGGCATTAATGTCGACCATGTTATATCCGTTACCTTTATTGTAGGTTCGGCAACAGCAGCAATAGGCGGTGTGTTGATCGCCTCTCACGTCGGCATGGTAAATTTTTATGTAGGTTTTATTGCAGGAATAAAAGCATTCGTCGCAGCTGTTCTGGGAGGCATTGGCAGCATACCCGGCGCCGTTCTCGGAAGTTTCATTCTAGGTTGGACTGAAAGCTTCGCAACGGGCTATGTTTCCAGCGACTATGAAGACGTTTTTGCTTTTGTGTTTCTCGTTTTAATCCTCATATTCAGGCCTGCGGGGATCCTTGGCAGAACGGAAAAATATAAGGTGTAAATGAACTACTCAGGTGGGTAGGCTGAAGGCTGAAGGCTGATAAGCTCAACAGCTCAACAGCATCCTTCAGGCCAATAGCCTGAACAGTTGCGATTTATTCATAGAAGGACGGTTCGCATAGCCGTTGGATTTACAAGGAAATGATAAGCTTTTCTGAAATTAAAAAATCATTTTTCGTTTCTCTCTGGTTTATGTTCTTAACATTCCCCATTATGGTAATCCGTGTCAACACCATAGAGAACATCGTTGAGTGGCGCTGGGGAAATATGGTTTTTGTCGGTGTCGGCAGCTTCCTGTTATCCTTTGCATGGCGCTATTTCATAAAGCGAAAGGAGTATAGCCTGAAAAAGGCCGAAGAAGGCGAAGAAATGCGGATATCCTTCGCCAGGCGCATTCTTCAGGAAAAAAAGTTTTATGTTCCCGGACTAATAGCTGTGGGCATGTTCTCACTTGCTTTTCCGTTGATATTCTCGCTTTATCAGACAAATATAATGGTTTCGGCGCTTATTTTTGTAATGCTGGGACTGGGGCTCAATATCGTGGTGGGTCTCGCAGGACTTCTCGACCTGGGATATGTTGCGTTCTATGCCGTCGGAGCGTATTCTTACGCACTCCTCAACTATCACTTTCATCTGAGTTTCTGGATCGCACTTCCCATCGGCGGCGCCATGGGAACACTTTTCGGTGTCCTCCTGGGGTTTCCGGTGTTGCGACTCAGGGGAGATTATCTTGCTATCGTTACTCTCGGTTTTGGTGAAATCATTCGTCTGATACTTGAAAACTGGAACGAATTCTCATTCGGACCGAGCGGAATCGCAAACATTCCCCGTCCTTCATTTTTCGGCATGGATTTATCCCTCCACGGCTCTATGATCTTCACTTATTACATCATGATTGCTTTGTGTATTTTTACTATCTTTGTCGTAAATCGCCTGCAGGATTCCAGAACTGGAAGGGCATGGATAGCTCTGCGAGAAGATGAAGTGGCATGTCAGGCCATGGGTATCGACAAGGCAAAGACAAAGCTTACCGCGTTTGCTCTCGGAGCGACATGGGCAGGCATGGCCGGGGTTATGTTTGCCGCAAAAACGACATTTATCAACCCGGCAAGTTTTACCATATGGGAATCGATTATCGTTCTGTGTATCGTTGTCCTCGGGGGAATGGGTTCGGTCCTCGGAGTCATCATAGGAGCCCTCGTATTAGTCCTTATGCCGGAATACCTCAGGGCATTTTCCGAATACCGGATGCTGGTGTTCGGCATTATTCTTGTCGTCATGATGATCTTTCGTCCCGGCGGGATTGTCAGCGATGTGAGACGGATCTACAGATTTGAAGGCACCGGAGACAAAAGTGGAGCTGAATAGGACAGCACAGCCAATTCTGAAAGTAAACGGTCTGGGCATGAACTTCGGCGGACTTCGAGCCCTGGACAATGTCGATCTCGATGTCGGTAAAGAAGAAATCGTCGCCCTGATCGGCCCCAACGGCGCTGGAAAAACAACTTTTTTCAATTGCATAACCGGGCTTTACAAGCCGACTGACGGTGATATCATTATTTCACCTCCCGGGAAAAGACATGAGAGGATCAATGGGGTTAAACCCAATCTCGTTACCAGGAAAGGACTCTCCCGTACATTTCAAAATATTCGTCTTTTTCCTAATATGACAGTACTCGAAAATGTGATGATCGGCCGTCATTGTCGCACAACCACCGGTATAGCGGGGGCCATATTCAGAGGAAGATCAGCTCGAAGAGAAGAAAAGGAAATCGTCGATTACAGTTATACCATTCTGAAAAATATCGGTCTTGAAGAATCAGTAAATGAATTCGCAAAGAATCTTCCTTACGGAGAACAAAGGCGTCTGGAAATAGCGCGTGCCCTCGCAACCGAACCTTTCCTCCTCTTACTGGACGAACCTGCTGCCGGCATGAATCCCCATGAAACACGTGAGCTGGACGAGCTTATAAGGAGAATCCGTGACGAAGAAGAAATTTCCATTCTTCTGATAGAACACGACATGAAGCTGGTCATGAGCCTGTCCGACCGGATCTTTGTCGTTGATTACGGCAAGAAGATTGCACAGGGTACACCGGACGAAATCAAGCGCAATCCTGTCGTTATAAGGGCCTATCTGGGAGAAGAGATCGATGCTTAAGGTTGCAGATATCCATACGTTTTATGGGAACATCGAGGCGCTGAAGGGTGTTTCAATTGAAATTTCGGAAGGCGAGATTATTACACTGATAGGCGCCAACGGAGCCGGAAAATCAACGACGCTTATGTCGATCTGCGGTATTACACCCACGAGATCGGGCGAAATCACATTTTTGGATCAGCCGATCACGAATATGAAACCCGATAAAATTGTATCCCTGGGTATCTGTCAGGTTCCCGAAGGTCGCCGCATCTTCCCGTATTTGACTGTTACCGAGAACCTGGACATGGGCGCCTTCCTGCGAAAGGACAAAAGTGAAATAAAAAAGGATATGGAGTACGTCTTCGAGCTGTTCCCGATATTGGCGGAACGACGGCATCAGGCGGGGGGAACGTTAAGCGGCGGGGAACAGCAAATGCTGGCGATTTCACGCGCACTAATGGCAAGACCGCGGCTTCTCTTGATGGACGAGCCATCCCTCGGGCTTGCCCCCCTTATTGTCAAACAGATTTTCGAAATAATAAAGAAGATAAACACCGAAAATAACACTACAATCTTTCTTGTGGAGCAAAACGCCAATCTGGCATTACAGGTGGCGCACAGGGGATACGTCATGGAAAACGGCCGTATAGTCATTAGCGACGAAGCGGGCCGTCTCCTGTCAAATGAAGACATACGAAAGACCTATCTAGGAGAATCCATCTAAAAACAAAAAATTCCAAATGTCAAAATTCAAATGTCAAATCAAACCTTAATATTAAATGTCAAAAAGCCATCCTGTTTTTTGTCATTTCGCAGATTTCAAGGTATGCTGGTTTTAGGTTGTGGCTTTGTTACATTGGGATAGTGATTTACCTTTTTAAATTGTCTATAGCTTTTTCAATCCTTTTCACGCCTTCTTTGATATTTTCAATTGATGTGGCGTATGAAAGGCGGATATGATCGTCATTGCCAAAAGCAGCGCCCGGGACAACGGCAACATTCGCCTCATCAAGGAGATATCCGGCCAGATCTACCGAGTTCGATATTTTTCCGCCCATGTATGAACTTCCATATAATGAAGATACATTTGGAAAGACGTAAAAAGACCCTTGAGGGGTCATACACGAAATGCCTATACCGTTAAGGTTTTCAACAAGATAATTTCTTCTCGTTAAATATTCATCCACCATCATACCAATAGAATCCTGATTTCCCATCAGGGCTTCAACTGCAGCTTTCTGAGAGATAGATGACGGGTTTGACGTGTTCTGGCTCTGGATTTTTGATACTGCCGAAATAATCTTTTCAGGTCCCGCTGCATAGCCTATTCGCCACCCCGTCATCGCATAAGTTTTTGAAACACCGTTCACCACCAGAGTAAGATCTTTTATTTCATCTCTTGTGTTTATAATATTAAAAAATGGGATGTCATCATAGATAATCTTTTCGTATATGTCATCAGAAATGGCTAAAATGCCAGACTTAACAATCACATCCGCCAAAGCTTCAAGTTCGGAAAATGAATAAACAAATCCCGTAGGATTTACAGGACTGTTTAAGATAATGGCCTTTGTATTTTTCGTAATAGCATTTTCAAGCTGTACAGGGTCTACCTTAAATTCTTCTGCTTCCTTTGTTTCCAAAATGACGGGGGTTGCATCGGCAAGAAGAACAAAAGCAGGATAGGACACCCAGTAAGGTGCGGGTATTATTACCTCATCTCCTTTTCCAAATAGAACCTGAGCCAGGTTATACAGGGAATGTTTTGCTCCGCAGGAAACGACTACCTGAGATCTGTTATATGTTAATTTATTGTCCCGC
>DFBI01000091.1:0-1091 GCA_002367335.1 Syntrophaceae bacterium UBA3084
GAACTAAAAGAAGTGGTTTCCAGATACACTCCACAGAAGGTGGAAGAAATCACAGGAATCCCCGGAGAAAAGATCATTGAAGCAGCAAGGCTCTATGCAAAGGCAGATCGTGCATCCATTTTATATGGCATGGGTGAGACGCAGCATATCTATGGAACGGATAATGTTTCGGCCCTTTGTAACCTCGCGCTGCTCACCGGTAATGTGGGAAAAGCAGGTACAGGCGTTAATACCATAGCAAAACAGAACAACGGTCAGGGCGCCGGTGATATGGGGGCACTGCCGCCTATTTACCCCGGTGGTCAACAAGTTTCAAATCCGGAGGTCAACAAAAAGTTCGAGAAGGCATGGGAAACAAAACTTTCCATGAAACCCGGAATAACAGAATCGGATATGGTAATCACAAAAGGCAAGGTTAAAGGCCTTTATGTAGTAGGCGGCAATCCGATGAGAAGTGGCCCCAATCTCAATAACATCAGAGAAGTAATGGAAGATATGGATTTTATAGTGGTGCAGGATATGTTCTTGACTGAAACAGCAAAAGTCGCCGATGTGGTTTTGCCTGCCTGTTCCTTCGCTGAAAAAGACGGGACATTTACCAACACCGCCCGTTTCATACAAAGAGTGCGCAAGGCAATCGATCCCATAGGAGAGAGTAAACCGGACTGGGAAATTACATGTGAGCTCAGCAGGAAAATGGGTTATGAATGGAATTACTCTCATCCAGGAGAAATAATGGCTGAAATAGCCTCTTTGACCCCCCCCTATGGAGGTGTTTCTTACGACCGTTTGGAAGACGGTGGCATACGGTGGCCCTGCCCGAACAGCGATCATCCCGGAACCCCCTATTTATGGAAGGAGAAATTCAATACAGCAAGCGGGAAAGGAGTCTTCTTCCCGGCAGACTATAATCCACCGGAAGAATTACCGGACGAGGAATACCCCTTTATATTCAGCACCGTTAAGGAACTGTGTCATCTTCATACCGGCTCCTACACCAGACATTCAAAGGCCCTGGCTGAACTGGCCCCTGATGACTCATTAGGAGTTAATCCTTCAGATGCGGAAAAGCTGGGAATTACGGATGGGGA
>DFBI01000091.1:1189-3867 GCA_002367335.1 Syntrophaceae bacterium UBA3084
ACCCCCGAATTAAAGATTTGCGCGGTTAAAGTAGGGCCTGCCTGATGCGGCAAAGACGCAAGGGCTGAGCAACGAGCAATGAGGGCTAAAGGTTTTTCCTTGATCCTTTGTCTTCATGCCTTTTCACCGCCAGCGCCAACATTTGCGCAAAAAATGCGGTTGTTTGGAATAACGACTCTAAAGCGGTACAGCCGCAACCAGAAGTCAGAATAAAAAACTATTCTGACTTCTGAGTAGTTACTCCCCTGCAAGCATTTCCATGGAATCAAATCCTTTACGGTTTCATAACAAGTCTCAATAGCTTGTCATTTCGAGTGAAATGAGAAATCTTTAGACCGTAACACATTGAAAGAATAAGATTTCTCCCTGTGGTCGAAATGACAGGTCCACCGAGTTTGACTTTTTACAAAACTGTCACTTCTTCGAATAAAAATTACTTTTCACGAAGCAGCCCTCCTTATATTCGAAAAATTTACAGGTCTGTTTCATTGTGCTTGAAAATTTGGGAGAAATGAGATATGTTCCCACCGATTTTAGATCTTTAGCAGTGTTCCTGACCTTGGCTATTTTATACCTTTAAAGTTATTCCATAAATTGAGGAGTACAAAATGGATAAAAAATTTCTAATTACGATTGATGGAAAGGACATCGAAGCGCCTCCAGGACAAACTATTCTGGAAGTGGCAAGAGAAAACGGTATATATATCCCGACTCTTTGTCATTACGAGGGGACTACAAATCCAGGCGCATGCCGCGTCTGTGTTGTCGAGGTTGAAAATGCGAGAACCCTTGTGGCTTCATGCTGTATGCCGGTCAGCCCCGGTATGGTTATTAATACCAGCACTGACAGGGTAAAGGAAGCCCGAAAATTAGTGGTTGAATTGTTATGGGCTTCAGGTGATCACAATTGCCTCACGTGCGAGAAAAATGGCGATTGCGAACTCCAGGATCTGATCTACGAGATGAAAATTGAGGAACCCCGATTTAAAATTGAATCGCCCGGGTATGAAATCGAGCAGACCAACTCGATGATTCAGAGAGATCTCAACAAATGTATTCTCTGTGGTCGATGCGTACGGGTCTGCAATGAAATCCAGGTTAATGAGGTCCTTGATTTCTCCATGCGGGGATCACGTGCAAAGGTTGGCCCTGCCTTCGATACCGATCTGATAGACTCTGAATGTTACTTTTGCGGGGAATGTGTCGATGCATGTCCTGTGGGAGCAATAACATTCAAGCAGGCAAGATTTGAGGGACGTCCCTGGGATATTGAAAAAGTCAGAACCACCTGCACCTATTGCGGCGTCGGGTGCCAAATGGATCTTAATATCTACAATGGAAAAATTGTCAAGGTAACAGGCAACCGGGAGTATGGACCCCCGAATCAGGGAAGTCTCTGTGTCAAAGGCAGATTCGGAATGGATTTTATTGACAATCCGGATCGCTTGAAAACTCCCTTGATCCGTAAAGACGGTGAATTGGAAGAGGCAACCTGGGATGAAGCGTACGATTTCATAGCGGAAAAATTCACCACTGTTAAAGAAAAACACGGGGCAGACAGCATTGCGGGATTTTCCTCCGCACGCTGTACCAATGAAGAAAATTATCTTTTTCAAAAATTCATGAGAGCGGTGATCGGCACAAATAATGTTGATCACTGCGCCCGTCTCTGACATTCCGTTACGGTGGCCGGTCTGGCCGCTGCATTCGGAAGTGGTGCAATGACAAACTCCATTGATGAAATAGAATTTACCGATGCCATCCTTGCCATAGGAACAAATACAACGGAAAATCACCCCGTGATAGGGGCAAGAGTTAAAAGGGCAGTCCGTCAACAAGGCGCAAAGCTGATTGTAATCGATCCGCGGGAAATCGGCCTTGTCAGATACGCGAATATATGGCTCCGTCCAAAACCGGGAACGAATGTAGCGGTCTTAAACGGTTTGATGAATGTCATCATCAATGAAAACCTTTACGCAAAAGAATATGTAAAGACACGTACCGAAGGTTTTGAAGCCATGAAGGAAGCCGTGGATAAATTTACGCCTGAATATGTGGAGGAAATTACCGGCATTCCCGCTGAAGACCTCAAAACTGCGGCGCGTATGTACGCAGAGGCAAATAGTGCGTCCATCCTTTACGCAATGGGCATTACACAGCATTCACATGGAACAGACAACGTGAAATCATGTGCCAATCTGGCCATGCTCTGCGGCAATGTGGGTATTGAAGGAGGTGGGGTCAATCCATTGAGAGGACAGAACAATGTCCAGGGCGCCTGCGATATGGGTGCGCTTCCCAATGTATTCCCGGCCTACCAACAGGTTGCAAACGATGAAGCCAGGACAAAATTTGAAAAGGCATGGGGTGTTTCCCTTCCAGGGACGCCTGGATTAGCTGTAACTGAAGTTCCGGATGCTGTCATGAACGGAAAAGTAAAGGCGCTTTATGTAATGGGCGAAAACCCGATGTTAAGCGACCCTGATTTATCACATCTTGAAAAAGCCATGAAAAAACTCGATATTCTTGTTGTGCAGGATATCTTCCTTAATGAAACGGGAGAATTTGCAGATGTCGTATTGCCGTCAGCCTGTTTCGCTGAGAAAGATGGGACCTTCAGCAATACGGAGAGAAGAGTTCAGCGAATAAGAAAAGCCGTTGAAGCCCCCGGCAACGCA
>DFBI01000237.1 GCA_002367335.1 Syntrophaceae bacterium UBA3084
TGAAGGTTATATTTCAATTCTTGAGGACTTTCTTCTATCATTTCGCATACCTGTTTTTACAAAACGGGCCAAACGGCATTTGTCATTTCATCCCAAATTTTACTATTTTGATGCGGGGGTTTTCAGGTCGGTCCGTCCTGCCGGCCCAATAGACAGCCCTCAGGAAATCGACGGGGCAGCAATAGAAGGCCTTGTCGCTCAGCATCTCAGAGCGTGGAATTACTATAGTGAAGGGAGCTGCAATCTTTACTTCTGGCGGACAAAATCAGGAAATGAAGTTGATTTTGTGGTTTACGGAAAGGACACCTTTTGTGCCATAGAAGTTAAAAATACGACAAGAATACAATCAAAAATGCTTAAAGGTTTAGTTGCTTTTAAAGAAGATTATCCTGAGGCACAAGCCTGTCTGTTGTACCGTGGCAAAGAGCGCCTTAAAATAAAAAATATCTTGTGTATGCCATGCGACGAGTTCCTGATGAACCTGAAACCAGATGGAAAAACAGTATGCAGTATGAAGTAAGCAGAGCAAAGAATTATTTTGGCCGCAGATTACGCAGGTGGACACAGATGGGTTATAAATACAAAGAAAGCACTTGATATTATTCTCTGTGTACTCTGAGAGCTCTGCGAGAGACCAAAGATTTCCAGAACTGCGACTTGGAAATGCGAGCTTTATATGCTTAAAAATCTGCCATCTTTAAGGCAAAACAGCTTGTCCGGTTGCTAAAATCTGGAGGATGTAAGTTTTATTGACCCGCATTAGAAAAAGGGAACCTCAGCTTAAATTGACTTATGATTGGTTTTTAGAAAACTTTTCTTTTTGAATCAAGTAGATGCCTCGATGAATTAGATAGCTAATTACATAACGTAAAATATTAAGCCCTAATCCTATAAAATAGCATCCAGGTATAGGATAATGTTTCTTAAAAAGTGGGGAAAGCTGTTGGATATCCCTATGAGAGCGTTTATTTTTAAAGGTTTCAAAAAATTGGCGAAATGTTAGGATTTCTGGGCGTTGAGCCAAGGATGACCTTTCTTGATCAATAAAGACTTTTGTGTCTACCGCAATAAAAAGTGGTATTCCAGATTTGCGGCACCTGATATAAAAGTCATGATCTGCATAATAGTGAGGTAGGTTTCTGTCATCAAATAAACCAATACGTTTAAATACCGAAGCAGGTATCAGAACTCCTCGCCCTCCCGATATAAGTTTGCCTTCTATAAGGCCATTTCGTGCCTTTTTTTTAACTGTGTTCATGTTTCTGGTGGTCATAAATGTTGGGAAACCGATTAATAAGGCTGTTTTTGCTGTAATTACAAGAAGCTTACCTGTAGATACATCGAACTGAACAGGGGCTATAATAGCTTCGCCTTTAGTTTGTTTAAAATGGAGAACCAATTTTTCAATTGTGTCTGGTTCAAGAAAACAGTCATTATTCAGAAGCATTATGGCATCGGCACCTCTTCCTAAGGCCTCTTGGATTCCTAAATTGGTTGCCCCTGTCCACCAAAGCTCTTCGCTTCCTAATACCCTGATTACTTCAGGGAAGTCTAACTGCAATTCAGACTTTGTACCATCCGTGGAGCCATGATCTACTACTATGACTTCGGAATTGGCGTAGGTACTTTTTCGTATTGACCCCAGACATCGGCGAGTTTGCTTCCATCCGTTATATACGGGGATAACTATGAACACCTTAATCATAAATTAAATCCCATACTCTATACTAAAGCCTTTTAGAGAAATAATCTCTCAAAATACCGAGTACCACAGTGGGGAGCATGCTTACAGCAAGAGATAAAAAAGTGCTAATGTTTGGATAAGTTTTGATAGAACGGACAAGATCTTGGCGTGCTTCTGTTACGTAACCATAATAAAGAGCATGTTGTCCCCAATAACGAAAGGCCTCTGCCATTATGATTCTTTGTTTTTGGGCATAGCGCTTGGGGGCCCGCGTTAATGCTTTATCAATTATCTTAAAATAATCTGCTCTCATTTGCTCAATAGGTTGAGTAGTTGAATAGCTATGTTTTTGCTTATGGACTATTACTAAAGGTTCTGGAATTTCAATAACCCGAGAAATCTCGCCCAAACGAATCCAAAGGTCTTGATCTTCTCTTGTCTTTAATGATTCATCAAAACCGCCAACTTTCTCCAAAATTTTTTTTCTACATACCGTGGATGAAGTGCATTGCAAAGGATCTGGCCATAACGTGGTATGCCAACTATTTCGGCTTGGAGAATGGTAATTACGTATCATTTCACGGCCCTGTTCATCCTTACGTATTGCCCATCCATAGGTTAATCCCACTATATTATCTTCTTGCATTGGTGTAATAGCTTTTTCCAGATGTCCAGGAAGCCATTCATCATCAGAATCCAGGAACGCTATAAATTCTCCTTTGCTTTCAGTAATACCACGATTGCGGGCGGTAGCAGGGCCAGATTGCTTGTGAAAAATATAATGCACTTGGCTTCCAAATTGTTTTACTATTTGACTGGTACTATCAGTAGAGCCATCATCTATGACAATAATCTCAATTTGAATTTTGTTTTGTTTCAAAGCTGAATGGATAGCACGCTCAATGACAGACTCACTATTATGTGCTGGTATAATGACAGAGAGCATCTTATTATTTATGTTTCTTCGCTTTTTTTCTCACAGGATTCGCCATCTATTGCCCATATTTTGCGTCTCCAATAGTTCCTTTTGAAGATCCTATGGCATCCATATACAGTTGGCGATAGCGTTTAGCCGTATTATCCCAGGTTAGCCCTTGTTCCAGCATCCACTGCCGACCTGCAAGACCGGCTGCTGCGAGATTTCTCTTGCCGCCGATGAGATCGTCAAGCGCGCCTGAGAGTGCATCCACATCTCCTGGCGGCACTAACCAGCCAATTTTACCATGTTGTACCAGCTCGCGTGTCCCGTCGACATCCGTGGCCAGCACAGGCAAGGCAGCCGCCATGGCTTCGAGGACTACACTGGGCCTGCCTTCCCGATAGCTTGGGAGGATAAAGAGATAATGATCGCGCATGAGTTTGGGAATTCTGGCAGGCGGGACGCTCCCTAAGAAGCGGATACCTGGAGCGATTCCCAAATCAGTTGCAAGTGATCTGAGATAACCCTTTCCAGGGCCGTCTCCAGCTACAGTCAGCGTCCACGCAGACTGGGCTTTTATCCTAGCCAGGGCCTTTAAAAGCACGTCCAACCCTTTTAAAGGAATTAAGCTCCCGATGAAAAGTAGCTTGAATGGAGACAAGAACAGACGATGACGATCGGCAGGCAGGGCATAAAAGGCGTCGTCCACACCATCTGAGACAAATCTGATCTTGTCTGTCAGCCCAGGATGCTGTCGTCTGAGTTCAGCCGCCATCGTCTGGCTTACACCGACTGTAAAGTTTGAGTCTTGGATGGCCTTTCTGTGCAGTAGAGAAAAGGCTCCGGACTTTTTTGCCCTATGGACATCCGACCCCCTCAGAGTAGTGATAACCGGCCTCCGATGCATTGATTGTGTTAATACCGCTATGGCCCCGCAGGCAGACCAGTGGGCATGTATAATATCATGTTGTCTGGCCAGTCGTATAAGAGAAAGGCCCATACCGGCCAGAAAAGCTGGGAGCAGGCCATACAGCCAGGGCTGTCCGGCCAGTGCCGCGGGTATTCCCCCAGACTGCTGAGCTAAACGTTGACAGGACCAAGGCGCATAACGGAAACGATAAACCTTGTATGCATCAGGCCAAGTCGAAGGACTTGTAGATGCAGGAGTGAGGACACGACATTGAATACCTAGCTTTTCCTGGGCCTCAAATAAACGCAAAACAAAGGGACCTGCAGCATCGTCTGGTCCTGAAGGAAAGGAAGTAGTGAGGTGCAGGATACGCAGGGGATTGCCCACTACTCCACCCGATCATAGCGCATCTGGGTAATCTGTTCAGAGACGAGCCCAAGCAGAAAGACCATTATCCCAACACTCAAAAGTAATGCCGACATATTTGTGAAATGCTGCGATGTCCAATAAGTATACATGTAACGTCCCAGACCAGTGAGCAAGAAAAAGGTGCTGACCGGCAAGAAGATTCGCATCGGCGAAAATAGTGTTGCAATGCGCAGGATGATGAGGATAAACCTAGCCCCGTCCTCCATGAGTTTGATTTTGCTCTTTCCTACCCTTTTGTTCAGGCGAATTGGAATGTACCTGACGGTATAGCCGCTACGGAGATAAGTGAGGGTGCTGGTTGTTGGATAAGAAAAGGTATTGGGGAAGAGATAGAGATATTTCAGCACTGTATCTCTGTGAAAAACCCTGAAGCCGGAGGTTAGGTCCTTTATTGGGAATTTGGCCACATAAGAAGCCAGGCAGTTGTAGCACCAGTTAGCTATTCTACGTCCTAAAGAGGCGTGACTGCTGGTACTACGTGCACCAACCACCAGGTCGTAATGGTCCGATTCCTTCAGAAGCCGTGCAATATCTGCCGGATCG
>DFBI01000071.1:0-2430 GCA_002367335.1 Syntrophaceae bacterium UBA3084
TATGAACTTCCGCCGGAAATCCTGGCGTACAGGAGCCTGGCAAAATTAAAATCCACCTACGTTGATGCTTTACCGGTGCTGGTCAATCCTGAAACGGGAAGAATCCATACATCATATAACCAGACCGTTACGGCAACGGGAAGACTTTCAAGCAGTAATCCGAATCTGCAGAATATTCCCATAAGGACGACGGAGGGGAAAAGAATTCGTCAGGCCTTTATTGCCCCGGAGGGGAGCATAATCGTTTCAGCCGATTATTCCCAGATAGAGCTCCGCATTCTTGCCCACCTTTCAGGAGATGAGGAATTGGTTCGTGCATTTAAGTCGGGCGAGGACATTCACACTAGGACAGCTTCTAACATCTTTGGCGTCTTCCCCGAGATGGTTAATGAAGAAATGAGACGGCAGGCAAAGGTAATAAATTTTGGCATTCTGTACGGGATGAGTCCTTTTGGACTTTCAAGGGAGCTTGGAGTAAATCAGAAACTGGCCAGGGCTTACATAGATGAGTACTTCCATAAATTCCATGGTGTACGGAAATTTCTGGATTGTATCCTGGAAAAGGCCAGAAAAGATGGATTTGTTACAACTCTCCTGAACCGCCGCAGATATCTGCCTGAGATCAACAGTAAAAATTCAACGGTTCGTCAGTTTGCCGAGCGTATGGCAATCAATACCCCCATACAGGGAACGGCTGCTGATCTCATCAAGGTGGCCATGCTGAATATCTGGAGAAAGCTGAAAGGAAAAGTGCTATCGGCAGATATGATCATGCAGGTTCATGACGAACTCGTTTTTGAGGTTCCGGTCAAGGAAAGAGATGAGGTTATGGATCTGGTGAAACAGGAAATGGAGAATGTCATAACGTTAAAAGTTTCCCTCAAGGTGAAAATATCTTCCGGTAACAACTGGGATGAGGCACACTAAAGTTTCCTCTCTACCTACTTTTTATAATTACAATTCTTTCATAAATTTATCCGATGTCATAACCTGAAAGAGGGGGTAAAGGGGATTCTTCCGATAAAGATTTAATGTTGATTCATGCATTTCCTGATTGAAAGATGCGCAGCAATCTTCAATTATATAAGCGCGAAAATCACTGGCAAGGGCATCCAGGGCAGTGCTTAGAACACACCAGTGGGTGGCAATTCCGGTGATTGCAACGGTGTCCACTTCATAAAGACGCAGGGTTTGATCCAGGTCTGTCTTGAAAAAGGCGCTGAAACGACGTTTTGGAAGATACAGATCTGTATCGCACTGGACAAGTTCTTCAGTGACTTCAGCCCCTTCAGTTCCGCGTATAGAGCCCTCATTCATTTTGCCCTGAAATATAAAATCACCGGCCATAAAACTGTCCATTGCAAAAATAACAGGGATCGAATGACTCCTCGCAAATTCCGTCAGGCTGTTTATACTCCCCGTGATTGCACGGGCAAAGGGTGTTATTGGAAATTTATGTTCTTCATTGAAGGTGTCTTTCAGCATATCCACAATGATAATTGCCGGTTTCATAATGTTCGCCCTTTATGGTTTATTAGAGTCTTTATCCTCAACAACTGCGTTTTTCGCGCAGATGTTGTTGTCGGGGGACAGGGATCGGGGCCAGGGATCTGCGGGGTTTTTACAACATGTTTCATTGTGTCAAAAGACCAACGGGTAATCGCTGTCTTTTACTGGCACCTGATCCCTGATAACTTTGCGGCTTTGCCACATTAGCCAGTTACGCTACCATTCCCTTATTTGGGTGTCAAATGAAAATTGAAACTGAAAAAGAGTCTCGATGTACATTTTCCGGCAGTTATATTTCACTTGACCAATGAAACCATATTTTCTATATTAGCATTATTGATCTGAAGGTTTTATGCAGTTTTACTCGGTGGTACATTCTTTTAATGCGCGATGTTGAGCCTGCGTTCTGCGGCAGGTGTCTGTTATAAAATTCGTGTTTAAGGAAGGAAAAATGAAAATCAAAGTAAAAAAAGAAAAAATTATAGAGATTGTGAAGAAACTGGAAGGAATTGAGCTTGTATTGGAAACCCCGGATGATGCGAGAGAGGCAATCGAACTTATCCTGAAAAGGACTGATTTATTTAACAGTGATCATTATAAAAAACTTAAGGATATCAAAGTAACATCCACGCAGGAATATAAAACCTCAGCGGTGGATTATAAAATAATGTTTCTCCTGGAACTGATATTTGACGATGATGTTACCATTGATGCAAAAGCCGTCTTCATTAAAGATCTTCAGATGTTATTCAACAAAAAGTGTAACAGCGATTAGTACAAAACTCCTGATAATCAAATCCTGTCGAAGTCTGCCGTTATTTTTAACGTTCCCTCTTTCACCATATCTGCCTTGGTTGTTTCCAGCCATAGCCGGAATTGCTCTTCTTTTTTAACTCTCAAAAGGGTGTTTATCAAATTATC
>DFBI01000071.1:2444-12359 GCA_002367335.1 Syntrophaceae bacterium UBA3084
ACATAACTACCGTTGATATAGAATGCCTTGTCAGGATAAGGGGTTTTCTCGGATAAGAGAAATAGCGCCTGGCCGAGTTCCATGGAAGAGCCAATAATGGGTACATCAGGACTGGGCAAAAAGAGACCTGTATTTACCACCTTGAGCTTCTTCTCCCTGGCAACTTTTTCAAAACCGGTTCCCTTTTTCAGACAATTCAGAACATCCCCGGCTTTTTCTTTGCTTATTTTTTTGCGTTCGGCATTTAGATATTCTTTTTTAACCTTGTTTCCGGCTTCCGCTAAACTTGGTATGTACGAAGGTTTTATCGCTTTTATTTCAATGATATAGAAGCCTTTATCGTCAGAAAGGAGAGGCGTTATTTCACCTTCCTTCATATCAAATATGTGTTTCTTAATGTTTTGAATCTGTGCTAATTCTTTTGGTAAATTATATATGGAAAATAGTTCGGTAGTCCTTATCTCAAACTTGTTTTCTTTCGCATACTTTTCAAAATTTTCCTCCTGATAGATGATATCATTGGCTCTTTTTGCTTTTCTGTCAGCTACCCCCATTCCTTTTGCAAGCCTCAATTTTGTGCGAATCCTGTCTTTGACTTCCGAGAGGGGATATGCTTCATTACCAGATTTAATAAATTCACTTTTGTTATAATAGTAATAATCTTCGATGTCTTGTTCTGAAATATCTGTGGATTTTGCGAAATCTTTTCCTAAAAAGGCGATATATTTAACCTGAACCTTTCGTGGTATTCGGAACTTTCCCCCATGTTCTTTTAAATACTGTTTTAAATCCTCATCCGATGGTTTGATTTTTACTTTAAAATCTTGCGTAGGGATTTTCAGAAAATCCAGGCTGATTTTTTCGTTTTGAAGCCTGTAGATATCAAATACCTCTTTATCAGAAACCTTTATCCCCCCCCTGATAAGTTTTTCTAACTTATTAATCTTTATTATTTTTTTCTGTCTAGCCTCAAAATCTTCTGGAGACAATCTATTATAACGAAGCATTCTGTGATAAAGATTTATGTCAAAAGAACCGTTTTTCTGAAAAGCCGGATAAGAAGCGATGGCGGAACGTACTTCCGTATCGCTTGCCCCAAGTTTGAACTCATCGGCTTTGGAGAGAATGACTGCTTGATTAATTACGTTATCCAGTGCGTACTGCTTGAGATTTAATGATTTAAGTATTGCGTCAGTTAAGGCACCCTTATAACGCTGACGATAGAAGTCTAGAAGCTTTTGGTGTTCTTCTCTAAATTCCATATAGCCGATGGCATTGTTATTTACTATTGCCACTGCTTCTGCCTGCTTTCTTCCTCTCATCGATCCGAAGTAAAAGATAAAGACAAGTATAATAATACCCAGGACTACTTGCATGAACCAGGCCTTGGCATGCTTTCTCATTAATCGTAGCATAAATATTTCCTCTTAACTGAATGTTTAATATTGAAGTCAAACTGCTTGACAAATTATGAGCGGTATAACTAGTATAGTCATCCTTAAAATGCAATATTTTTTTAGAAACGCATTGATCATGCCATATAAATACTGTATATGGTGTTGAGTTTGGAAGTTACGTAAAATAAGTTTACTTTTATCGTATTTCGATTTAGGTTATTTTTCCCGATTCGATCGGGTAAAACAGTTTTGATAAAGGCGTTCTTTTGAGAACATTCGATATTAAAGGATAGAGTAAATATGGTTTGAATGTAATATCTTTGCCTGATTCAGATTATTTTTTTGCGTTATTCCTTAGAAGGATAGGGAGGGAGGAAAAATTGCTATTTGATTTTATATTGGGGATGTTTTCCAATGACCTGGCGATTGATTTAGGAACGGCTAATACCCTTGTCTGCGTGAAGGGGAAAGGAATTGTATTGAGTGAGCCGTCAGTTGTTGCTGTTCACAGGGATTCGAGAGGTATTAAGAAGGTACTTGCCGTAGGAGAAGGGGCAAAGAGGATGCTCGGGAGAACACCTGGAAATATCGTGGCCATCAGACCTATGAGAGATGGTGTGATAGCAGATTTTGAGATTACAGAAGCTATGTTAAGACATTTCATTCAGCGCGTTCATAACAGAAAAGCCATGGTACGCCCGAGAATAATTATATCCATTCCTTCAGGTATTACACAGGTTGAGAAACGGGCTGTCAAAGAAACTGCCGAGTCAGCGGGAGCCAGGGAGGTTTATCTTATTGAGGAACCCATGGCAGCGGCAATTGGTGCCGGGTTACCTATAACGGAACCAATAAGTTCAATGATTGTCGATATTGGAGGAGGGACAACGGAAGTCGCCGTTATTTCATTGGCCGGGATCGTTTACTCAAAATCCGTCCGTGTTGCCGGAGACAAGATGGATGAAGCTATTGTACAGTATATGAAGAGAAAATATAGTCTCCTTATTGGAGAGCGATCGGCTGAAATTATAAAAACTACAATAGGGTGCGCATATCCGGATACCGAGTTAAGGACAGTTGATGTTAAGGGCAGAGATCTGATATCGGGTATACCTAAAATTATAGAAATTAACTCTGAAGAAATAAGGGAAGCAATAATGGAACCGGTAAGTATAATTGTGGATACCATAAGAGACGCCCTCGAAAACGCCCCTCCGGAGTTGGCTGGTGATATCGTTGACAGGGGCATTGTGCTGACCGGCGGAGGGGCACTTTTAAGAAATCTGGAGATACTGTTGAGAGAAGAGACCGGACTTCCCATTGCCATTTCAGATGATCCGCTTTCCACAGTGGCAAAGGGTGCCGGAATGGCTCTTGACGAGCTAGATCTTCTAAGAGAGGTTGCCATTCAACTGTAAACTGCTTACCCGGTATTCTAAAGGGCAAGGCCGCAAAGGTAAAAGGATTAAAGGATTAGGGATTAAGGGGTAATCCTGTAATCCCTTTAATTCTGGAATTTGACCTTCATTTTTTTAGCCTTTGACCTTTAGCCTTTTGTTGCTGACACCGATATCTGTGCGAAAAACGCAGTTGTTGAGGATAAAGACTCTAACCCCCGATCCCTGAGTGATTACTTGTTTGCCTTCCCATTGATGATTGGGACTGCTTCCTTGAGGCAAGTTGCTTCGCCACATTCTTTCCGGATGAAAAATGCCATTTCTTAAAAAATACCAATCAATTATCGTAGCATCCATCCTTATTGTTGTTTTTATGACAGTTCTCTATTTACTTTTAAAACCTGCGGGCAAAACCGGTTTTTTAAAAAAAATGGTACTAGAGGTGGTGATGCCTGTAGAAAGTATGGTTAATTTATCTATCAAAGGCGTTGGTGAAGTATGGAACCGGTATATCTTCCTGGTCGGTCTGGAGGAAGAGAACGAGACGCTAAAAAAAAGGATTTCGTCTTTAACAGGTGCAATTAATGCTCATCGTGAAACGTATTTTCAATGTGCAAGATTAAGAAAGTTATTAAACATTCAAGAGAATTTTCATTTTCAAACGATAGCCGCCAAAGTTGTGGGTCGGGAACGATCTTCTGTATTCAAAACGATATTGATAAACAAGGGAACTTCCGATGGACTCAGGATAGGGTTGCCTGTCCTGGCGCTTGAAGGCGTTGCAGGCAGAATAATAGACGTTTCCTGGAATGTGTCTATTGTCCTTCTCATTACAGATTATAATAGTAATGTCGATGCGCTGATTCAAGACACCAGGGCCCAGGGAATATTACAGGGTTATGGTCGTAAAGGATGTGTATTGAAATACGTTCAGAGATCGGAAAAAGTTAATGTGGGTGATTCCGTTGTATGTTCGGGCTTGGCCCGTGTTTTCCCAAAAGGGTTGCTTCTAGGCACCGTTGTAAATGCGGATAAAGAAGAAATCGGGTTGTTCCAAAAGATTCAGATTGCGCCGGCGGTTGATGTTACAAGGCTTGAAGAAGTATTAGTGGTTTTAAAGAAAAGAAATGGAAATGACAAATGATCTATTACCTTCTTATGCCCATATTTTCATTACTTCTGATTATGTTTCAGACAACGGTTCTCGATCTTCTTTTTCTGGGAAAAATAAGATTGGAAATATCGCTCATATTGGTCGTATATGCAGGCCTTCACATGGACATTGTAAAAGGTGGAACTTTGTCTTTTGTCATGGGATTTCTTTTAGATTGCATGACAAGCTTGATTCCAGGCCTTTTTACCTTTATCTATATGGTTATATTTCTTGTTTCCAAAAGCGTTTCCTTCAGATTTTATCTTGAAGAAATTACCTTTATCATAATTTTTACATTCATATGTGCTTTTTTAGAAGGTATCATCATTTTTTTCGTCTATCAATTCATGTTTGGAGTAAATATATTAAATAATATCTTGAATACTTATTTACTCCAGTCTTTGGCTGTTGCTGTGCTTGGTCCACTCTGCTTTGCCCTGTTCTATCATCTTGAGGCTTTGTTAAATGAGGGAAAGGAATAATAAATTAACACAATATGATCCTGGTGAATTCAGGAGAAAGCTTGGTGCGTTAACATGGCTGGTGTTCTTTGCATTTGCTCTCCTCGCCTTCAGGATGTGGTATCTCCAGGTCGTGAAAGGGGAAACCTTAAGTCAGCGTTCCAAGAACAACAGGATTCGCCTCCAGGAAATAAAACCATTACGAGGCTTGATTCTGGATGCGCGCGGTAAAATCCTGGTTGACAACCAACCATCTTTTGACATTTCAATCATTCCGGAGGCAGCAAAAGATGTTGAAAGTATAATAAAAAAGTTGGCGTATGTGTGCGATGAAAGCAATGTAAAATTTTTTCGTGACTTTTCTTCCTTGAAGGATAGAAAACCTTTCGTTCCGGTTAAACTTCAAAGGAATATCAGCAGGGATAAACTTGCTGTGGTGGAGACAAATTCTCTGGATTTGCCCGGGGTGGTCATAGATATTATTCCTGTAAGAAAATATATTTATGGAGAGATGATGTCTCATATCCTGGGTTATGTGGGCGAAATCAGCGATATTGAAATAAGTAGGGATTTATACGGTCAATACAGGTCGGGTGATATTACGGGTAAATTGGGCGTTGAAAAGCAGATGGACAAGTATTTAAAGGGTGAAAGTGGTGGAGAACAGATAGAAGTGAATGTCAACGGCAGAAAATTGGATGTTCTTGGAAGGGTTGAGCCTGTTTCAGGATACAAGGTTATGCTAACTATTGACGCCGAACTTCAAAAGATTTGCTGGGAAGCCTTTCAGAAGAAGGCTGGCGCTATAATTGTTATGAACCCTCGTGATGGTTCCATACTGGCTATGGTAAGTAAACCCTCTTTTGATCCAAATCTGTTTAACAGGGGAATATCTAATGAGAACTGGGAAAAACTTTTGAACAACTCTTTGTGCCCTATGCAGAATAAGGCAATTTCGGGACAATATCCTCCGGGTTCCACGTATAAGTCTGTTGTAGCAGCGGCAGCCCTCGAAGAGGGTTTAATAACACCAGACACAAAGTTTTATTGTGATGGTACGTACAGGCTGGGTAACAGGACATACCGATGCTGGAAAAAGCATGGGCATGGTGAAATCAGTTTGCACCGTGCTATTGTCGAATCTTGTGATGTCTATTTTTACAATGTGGGGAAGTTAGCAGGAGTTGACAAATTAGCAGAGTATTCTAAAGGTTTTGGTTTTGGAAAGAATACAGGAATACAATTTCCGGGAGAAAAGGGGGGTTTAGTGCCATCAAAAGAGTGGAAGCTGGACAAACGTAAAGAGCCCTGGCAGATGGGTGAAACAATTTCATTGTCTATAGGTCAAGGTTTTGTACTGTTAACTCCCTTGCAACTGATCAGGGCTTACTGTGCCCTGGCAAACGGGGGGAGTTTGTATAAGCCATGGCTTATACAAAAAATTACAACAGAGAAAGGGCAGCTCATCAAGGAGTTTTTCCCTGAAGTACAATCATTTATTCCTGTAAGTAAGAGAAACATTGAAATATTAAATAATGCCCTGTGGGGAGCTGTAAACGAACCTCACGGAACAGGAGGGGCTCTAAGGAGAAAAGAAAGGGATGTTTGCGGGAAAACGGGTACAGCACAGGTTGTTGGAATGCCTCAGGATGAGGGAAACCCTGATATGAAGAAAGTTTCATATAAGTATAGAGACCATGCCCTCTTTGTTTGTTTCGCACCGTATAAGGATCCCGATGTAGCGGTAATTGTTGTTGTAGAACATGGTGGTCATGGCGGGTCTGCTGCCGCTCCAATTGCGAGAAAGATTATTGATGGTTTTTTTGAACTTCAGGATAAAAGAAATGGTTCCCAGTCTTGTGAAGCAAAAGGTAAAACCCATATCTCGCACAACGTTGCTACTGAAAAGTTTGGGCTTGAGTCTCTGGAAAGAAGGTAACAAGAGATGAAAGTAGATCGCAGATTATTTGTCAATTTTGATTGGGTATTGCTCATTCTGGTATTATTGATCAGCTGTATCGGACTCTTGAATCTTTACAGTGCCGGTCACAACTTGACTTATATAAGCGGTAAGCCTCTTTACATAAAACAGGTGTATTGGATTTTGATTGGCCTTCTTTTAATGGTTGTCTCTGCCAGTATAGATTATCATTTCATTGTCAGGCATGGTTATGTCATTTACGTCATTTCATTGCTGTTACTTTTTTGGATTTTTGTGCATGGTAATATCGCTCACGGTTCACAGCGATGGCTAATATTAAACGGTTTCTCTTTTCAGCCTTCCGAATTGATGAAGTTAACTATTATTATTGCTTTAACAAAATATATTACTGAAAATAAAATTGATGATGGTTATCACATAAGAAGTCTTATAGTTCCTTTCGTTATTGTATGTGTTCCTTGTTTATTAATATTGGAACAGCCCGATCTTGGAACAGCCCTCTTTTTATTTATATTGTTTTTTTCTATTATCCTGTTTACTGGTGTCAGCAGAAAAACATTTATTCTGTTTGCCACGAGCAGCGTTTTAATGATTCCACTATGCTGGTTTTTGATCAAAAATTATCAAAGAGAGAGAATCCTGACTTTTTTGAATCCCGAAAGAGATCCTCTTGGTTCCGGTTATCATATTATCCAGTCTATAATTGCTGTTGGGTCTGGAGGTATCTGGGGAAAGGGGTTCTTGCAGGGAACGCAAACTCAGTTAAAATTTCTACCTGAGCAGCAGACAGATTTTGTGTTTTCTGTCCTTGCCGAGGAATGGGGATTTTCAGGCGCGGTGATTCTGATGTTTTTGTTTCTTGCTCTTATATTGTGGGGTTTTAAAATTGCCCGTAATTCGAAGGACATGTCGGGAACCTTAATTTCCTTTGGTGTAACCATGTTTGTTTTTTGGGGTGTATTTATCAATATGGGTATGGTACTTGGCATTCTTCCTGTTGTGGGTATTCCTCTTCCTTTTCTGAGCTATGGGGGTTCTTCAATGGTTATTCTAATGACCGGTATAGGTTTGTTGATGAATGTGAGTATGCGGAGGTTTATGTTGCAACCATAATTTTCAAGTCGCAGCCATTGGCAAGCATTCGACGGTCCTTCGGCGAGCTCAGACTTCGACGAGCTCAGACTTCGACGAGCTCAGTCGAGTCGTCGAGTCGCTCAGCCAACCTGTGGATTGCTACAGCAAATTTTGGATTTAAGGAGGTTTTGGATGGCGGACAAGAAAACGAACAGTGATATTATTGCTTTTCTGGGGAATGGAACAGAGTTTGATGGAAAGTTGCTGTTAAAAGGTTCCGTTCGAATTGACGGTGTGTTCAAAGGAGAAATATTGGGTACCGGAACACTGATTATTGGAGAAGGCGCTAATGTTGAGGCTGATATTACTATCGACAATTTATTGATCTTTGGCAATGTGAAGGGCAACCTTGAAATCAGAGAAAGGGTAGAAATATGCTCCACAGGCAAGTTATTCGGCGATTTAAGGACACCCGGTTTCGTTGTACAGGAAGGAGCTACGTTCGATGGAGATTGCCGAATGGGAACCAGGCCTGAGGAAAGTCCCACAGAAGAGGAAAAAGAGGCCTAAAGCGGCCAAGTCGCAGGGACTGAGCAATGAGCAGTGAGGATTATCCCTCTAATGCTTAATCCGTTCATTTCACTGTAATACCGATAATGGTAAGTATTGATAATGGTTATGAGCAAAAAATACTTGACATCATTAAAGAGTTATGATTACAAGTTCGCAACTTTTCATATAGAGAGATTTCTTGAGAGGTTCTCTGGTTAGCAATTAAATGTAAAAAGATGCTTGATATTATTGAGAGAACAGTTATTTGGTCTTTGGCGGCAATCATATTCAAATTTTGATAACCGGGTGATTAAGTTTTTTGTGCACCCGGGTTCTTTTGTCTTATTGAGGTGATTAACAATGCTTGAAATAAATTCTACCCTTTGGATTCAAATCGCAAATTTTCTTATTATGATTTTTCTGTTGAACTTTCTTCTATTCAAACCTATTTTAAATGTTATGAAAAGGAGAAAAAACCATCTTCAAGATTTGGACGAGGAAGTGAAATCGCTTGATTCTGAAGTTGAAAAGAAAATGACAGACTACGAGGAAAAACTTCGCGAAGCCAGACTGGAAGCTATGAATCAAAAAAACGAAATTCAGTTAAAGGCATCCGAAGAGGGTAAAGGTGTTATAGACGAATCGAGGGGGGAAATTTCGCAGATTGTCGAAGAATTCAATAAAAAGATGGATAAGGAAATCGCGATGGCAATGGAAGCCTTGAAGAGTCAATCGGAAAAAATATCTGTTGAGATTTCCGAGAAGGTATTGGGAAGGAGTATTTAATGAGAAAAATTTTTAAGGGAATTTTCTCAAGACGATTTTTATTGAGTTCTTTTTTGCCGGCGGTTTTGTTTATAATTTTGAGTGCAGCGTTTGTTTATGCTTCAGGTGGCAGTGAAGAAGAAGGACATCACGCAGGTCAGTTTGTTACCTTTGCATGGAAAACAGTGAACGTTGTTATTTTATTTGCCTTGCTCTATTGGGCTGTTGCAAAAGGCATAAAGAGATTTTTTGCCGGGCGCCGTGAGTCTATCAAGGAATCCATAGAAACAGCCATTGCTTCGAAAGAAGATGCAAAAAAGAAATTTGACGAATATTCTGCCAAACTGGGTAAAGCGACGGGTGAGATTGAAGAAATTACTCGCATGATTACAGCGCAGGGCGAGGCCGAAAAGAAAAAAATTATAGAAGATGCAAAACGGACAACGGAAAAAATGAAGGCGGACGCCAAGGCCCGCATTGATCAGGAATTTAAGAAGGTCAGGAATCAATTGAGAAAAGAGGCCGCTGAACTTTCCGTAGAGATGGCCGAAACAATCTTAAAGAAAAAAGTAAAGAAAAATGATCATGAACTCATGGTGAAAGATTTCTTAGATAGGATGGTGAGGTTAAATTGATAGGGAGTGAAATTGCAAAACGTTATTCCAGGGCTTTTTTAGCAATAGCCGGGGAAGACGTCAAGTATGAGGAATACTATAATGAGCTGAAAAGTTTTTCGCTTCTCCTTGATCAGAATGAGAACCTGAAGGGCTTTATGGATAATCCTGTTTTTGCCCAGTCAGAAAAAATAGCCGTTTTGGATGAGATTCTGATGAAGATTGTCGTGTCACCTGTTACAGCTAATTTTTTGAAGCTGTTGATACAGAAAAAAAGAATCAGTGTTCTTCCTGAAATCGAAGATTGTTATCAGCAATATATGGATACAGCGTTAAACAAAGTGAGGGTAAAAGTGCGGTCGGCTTACCAATTATCAGACGATCTATCAGAGCAGATTAAGGTGCGGATGGAAGAGCTTACAGGTAAAAAAGTCGAAATGGAAACTGAAAAGGATTCATTATTGCTGGGTGGTATCGTTGTAAAGGTTGGTGATACCCTTTATGATGGGAGCATAAGAGCTCAGTTAAATAGTATAAGGGAACTCTTAAGGGAGGAGATA
>DFBI01000171.1 GCA_002367335.1 Syntrophaceae bacterium UBA3084
CAGATCACTTGGGGAATGCGGGATACTACCTTCCGGGATGTGACAATTAACCAGTAGGACGCTTACGGAATAAACGACACAGTAAAATATCAAGTCTATTTTATCGGTCGCTATTAAGGTGCGCCGCTAACCGAAGCGCAAGCGCGATGATCGTGAGTGTGGGGTTTGCTGCAGCGTTGGTCGGAAAAACACTGCTACCAGCGATAAATAAATTTTCTACCGAAAACACTTTACAGTTAAGGTCTGTTACGCCCTTTTGCGGTTGGGTAGACATTCTGGTGCCTCCAATGAAATGACCCTGCACCGGTTGCATTTGCCTTCTCATTTCTTTAACCAGTTCCAAGTCAATGAATTCAAACTTTCCGACCTTTGAATCTTCCACCTGTTGTTTGAAAAGTTGATGGGCTCGTATTATAGCTTCGAAGTCTGAGTCCGCAACATCGTAATGTATCTTTATTCGCCGATGGCCGAATTGATCTTTTCTTTTTCCGAGATATATTCGCGAGGTCGGCAAAGGTGTTTGTTCAGATTGATACAGCATTGGGAAGGAGCCATCTTTGGGTTGCTGAAGGATTGATGGTATTCTTCTTGTACCCAACACATTGTTCAATAAAAAACTTGGTACAAAACTGGCCAGTCCGGGGAAATCTTGCAAAAGGTTACGAAAGTGGCCGAAATGGAGTTTCATCAACGCATCCTTGGATAACCCCCCAATGGGGTCCAAATTCATCGGGACACGCCTAGCGATTGCACGCACATTTTTTGCATAATAAATTGCCGACAGTATGGAACTGCCGTGGATTGGATCTCCTACCGCATGGAAATGCGGACGCAGTGAGATGTTGGGAATCTTTTGTTCGATCAGCTTGCCTGAACAAATGCCAATATAATTTCTGACAAATACACCACATTCATCTCTATAATAGGTGTTGGTCTTAGAGTGCTCAGGCGAACTTAATGTGAATTCACCAATTACTCCGTTAAGGTGGCTCATGTAGTAGCGACCCACATTGTCATTTTTGTTCCCTATCCCGTTGGGTAATTGAGAATTATTATTCAGCAATATACGTACATTTTCTACACCGCCAGCCGCTAGAATGTAATTATTAGACCGAATCCATAATTTTGTATCTTGAGTAGTTAAAAATTTGGAAGAAGTTATTTTTTGTAAATTGTCTGTTAGAGTAAGCTCTGAGCAAACAGCGTTATATATTACAGTTAAGTTTGCATGTTTTTTCAAAGACTCATGGTATTTTTTCCAGAAGTTAGTTGGAGGACTCCAACGTTCGGTTAGCTGTTTTAATGCACTGTCCAATTCTTGTGAATCATAAGGAAAATCAGGTCCAAATAATTTTGGTGCACGAGGAGAAAATTCAAATGCACCAGCTTCACACAATTCAAGCGCTTCTGGATAAAATGGCTCAATATCCACAAGCCCTATTGGCCAGCCAGAGTTTTTAATATAGCTACGTTTTTTGAAATCCATTTCATCAAATGGAATACAGCGGCCGCCCCAAAATCCCGACGTTCCTCCTAGTTGGCTAGATCGAAACTGCGTTAGGGGAGAATCTGTGTGATAGTTTTCAATCTCGCCTTTAAAAATATCTTGATATCCGGAATGCCCCCTTTCACCGCCAGCCTCAACTAAAGTAACGTCATTGCCTAATTCGGATAGTTTTTTCGCAAGAGTAATACCGGATATTCCTGCGCCAACAATGCAAATATCCGTTTCGAAGAAATGTTCATCATCTAATTTCAATGCATCAATATACTTCATACTATGACTCATGGCCGCTTTTCTGCTCAGATATCGCCGCGCATATTATATCCTTGTTTTTCTCGTAATTCTTTAAATAATCGGAGCAGGCCTTAACGTTAGCTGGATTGGTAGAGCCGACAAGCATAGTGTCTGAAGTGTTGGAATAAAGATTTAGATACACAGCCAACTCATAACTTGACACACCCAATGCTTGTTGCAGTCCTAAAGAGAAAGAACTTGCCATTGTAAAGCTGTCTTGAAATATTTGTCTTGAAATAAGGCCAATACCTGCATTCTTTGCTTTAACAGCTAAGTGGTCGAGCTTTTCCGCATCGACGTAGTTAGCAGGGAATTGTATAACATCTGGTTTATAATTATAGACTTCTTGAAGGCTTTCTGTTGACAGTCCCCAATAACGAATTTTACCCTGTCTTTTAAGAAGATTAAGGCAATCGACTAATTCTTCGCTGATCAAAAATTCTTCTGGTGGATTATGAAGTAATATACAGTCGATATAGTCTGTGCCAAGCCGTCGTAACGAGCGTTCTACGGAAGTTATTGCATAATTAGCGTCAAAACACTGAGTTAGTATAGTTTTTCTGACTTTTCGTAAGTATTTTACAGCTAATGGGGATTTATAAACGACGCTGCGTAGCGCAGGCTTTAATTTCTCAAATAGTAATAACGTATTTACAGACTGTTCCGCGGCAGAAATGCCTGCAAAGCGGTAACCAAATTTGGTAAAAATAATGGCATCGTGTCGTTTATTTACCAAAGCTTTGCCTAATAACGTTTCACTACCACCTTGTCCATAACTGTCTGCCGTGTCGAAATAGTTTATTCCTAAGTCGAGGGCGCTATGAACCACATCAGTAATCTTGTCCTCATTTACTGACCGTGTTAGTGATGAGAAATTTGCGCAACCAATACCAAGAGGTGATAATTTCAACGTAGTTTCCCCAAGTTTCTTCATGCTCAAAACATCTTTCCCCCTTTTTGGTTATTTTAGTCTCAATTAATTGAAGTGGTTCCGTTTTTCCGAACAGGCTTGCGGCTGAGTTAACCGAGAACTTGCGCCAGCCCCGAACCGGGCAGCCATCAGGCCGAACAAACGGTATGACAGCGCCTTTTGGTATTTCACCCGACATTCCCCAAGTGGAATGCCGCCACCTGCATGTTGTGGTTTTTTTGCCCTCAGATCAAGCCATTTGTGCAAGTTGTGCGGTTGTTTTAGAGTCCCCGATAGGGGATCTGTAAACCCCACGCCTTTAGGGTCAGGCAGGGGAATCGCATATGGGATT
>DFBI01000088.1:0-2580 GCA_002367335.1 Syntrophaceae bacterium UBA3084
ATATTCAAGAGATGGATCGGAAAAGGCCTGCTTGACAAGGTCCTGACAATCATCGAACTTTCCACTGATGGAAATAGCATGAACATTATCGCCGATTGTGTCCAGTTGCTTTTTTTGTCTCCCGCTTACCTCATCCTCCGGGTAAAGGATATTTACATCAATCCCTTCAACACCTTTGAATGCTTCTCCAACTGCGCTGCCCGTATCCCCTGACGTTGCCACCAGCACATTCAATCTTTTCCCCTTATCACGGAAATGGCTCATGAGTCTTGCCATCATTCTTGCGGCAAAATCCTTGAAAGAAGCCGTCGGACCCTGATCGAGTCTCATGATATATTTCCGGTTGACTACCTTTTCCAGGGGAACGTCAAAATTGTATGAATCATCAACAATTTTTTCCAGTGCCTCCCGGGAAATTTCATCACGCAAAAAGGCTCCGGTAACTAACATTGCTGACTCAACATAGGGTTTACCCTTCAGTGAAATAATATCCTCGTAGGATATTTGGGGTACTGTATCGGGCATAAAAAGTCCTTCGTCGGGCGCCTGTCCCCGAAGAAGGGCATCCTTGAAAGATACACGGCTTGTAAATGGGACAATTCCTTCTACGCCTTTCAGGTTTCTGTTTGTGCTGTAGTATCGTATCGTCTTTGTCATGATCGTATGTTTTTTTAACCTCTTACAAACTCATTAATTGTAGCTTCAGCAGGGAAAGTCGAGTTCTGATTTCTTTACAAAATCCAGAAACAGCTTATGATGTTTCATTAGACTGAGTCGCTTTTTGTATATTAAATAAAAATTTCTCTCAATAGTACAATCCTCGACAGTTTTTTCACAAATAAGGCCATTTTCCAGTTCTCGCTTCACCGCATGAATAGAAAGGATTGATATCCCCAGACCGGCTATGACAGCCTCTTTTACCGCTTCCGAACTTCCCAGCTCACACACAATGTTGAAATTTGAAAGGTTCATGTCCGTTTTTTCTCGCAGATAATCCTCCAGGATTGCCCGCGTGGCAGACCCCTTCTCTCTAATAATAAATGGCTCAAGGGAAAGTTCTTCCATGGTTATCTTTTTTCCCCAGCGCCATGGATGTCCTTCCGGCACGACCAGGACAAGTCTGTCTTTCCATATCGGTTCAATGTTCAATTTATTGCCGGATACAGGTTTGCCTATAAAACCGATCTCCGCCTGATTATCGAGGATCATATTCAGTGTTGCATCACTGTCATTCATCTGAATATAGCAGTGGATATCGGCATAATCTTTATTGAACGCATTCAAAACATGGGGGAGAATGTAAGTAGAAGGTATGGTGCTGGCGCTGATAAATATACTGCCTGACTCGTCCTCCCTGACTCTTTCAATCTTTTCCTTTGCCTCGTCCATAAGTTTGAATATGCGCCTTGCGTAACCATAGAGGATCTCGCCCTCAGGTGTTAAAGATATTCCCGTATTTTTCCTGTTGACCGCCTTCGCATTTATCGACTCCTCCAGATTTTTAATATGCTTGGTCAGGGATGGCTGTGTCAGATACATTTTTTTAGCCGCACGGCTGAAACTCCGTTCCTCAACCAGTCTAATCAGGGACTCCATCTGCTGTATGGTGATATTTTGAAAGGTGTCGTAACTCATAAATAAAAGATATCATAAGATATGTTCATAATCAATAGAGATTTATAACTATTATGAATTTGACATATTCATTTTTATTTTGTAGTTACCCAATGTTTAAGGTTAGGGAGCAATGAAAATTGAACGGTTATACGTTCCCACGCAGGAGCGGAAAGGGCAACAACATGGATGATAAAGTCAAGGTTCGACTCACAGAAACAACACATGGTGCGGGGTGAGCCTGCAAAATAGGTCCGGGTGACCTGAATCAAGCGCTTTGCGGGCTTCCGCTGGTATCTAATCCAAATCTGATTGTTGGTATTGAAAATGCCGATGACGCCGGGGTCTATAAATTGAGAGATGATCTCGCCATCATACAGACCCTCGACTTCTTCACACCCATTGTCGATGATCCCTACACCTTTGGTCAGATAAGCGTGGCAAATTCTCTGTCCGACGTCTACGCCATGGGTGGAAAGCCTCTCACGGCGATGAATATCATCTGCTTTCCCATCAACAAAATGGAAATTGCAGTACTCAGAGAAGTTCTTCTCGGGGGATTGGACAAGATGCGTGAAGCCGGGGTTCTCCTTGTGGGCGGACACAGCGTGGAAGATGATGAATTAAAGTATGGCATTTCTGTAACCGGTTCCATTCATCCCGATAAGGTGCTTCTTAACAGAGGCGCCCGGGCGGGCGACGCTTTGATTCTCACCAAACCCCTTGGAACAGGTATTATCAATACTGCGCTGAAAGGAAATATGGCAAGCAAGGATCTGGTAGATAAATCCATACAATGCATGGCAGAGTTGAATAAAAAAGCGGCAGATTTGATGACTGAATTTTCAAATATACACGCCTGCACGGATGTAACCGGTTTCGGTCTTCTCGGCCACGCCTCGGAAATGATCGAGGGAAGCGATGTCGGCATGGTCATACAATCTTCTGCTGTACCAATTTTCCGTG
>DFBI01000088.1:2691-5576 GCA_002367335.1 Syntrophaceae bacterium UBA3084
CCCTGCCCTCAAAAAATGCGGAAGACCTTGTAAAGAAAATGAACGACGGAGGAATCGAAGACGCTTCTATAATTGGTGAGGTCGTAACGGAACCAAAGGGAAAGATTATGGTACTTTGAAATTTACTCCCCCTTTTACGAAGCCATCAATACTCGTTGTGTTTCTATCAATAAATCCTATAACCAATCCATTTCTATTCATATTATGAATTTGACTTATAGAAAAAGTTGATTTAGATATCCTGCAATTGACAATCAGAAAGGAGTATCTAATCCATGAGGTTGAAAAATGTTTTTGCAACTCGGTGGGGAATCATCAGCATAGGTTTATTTATCGGTGTCTTTGCGGCTCTCTTGCAGAAGTGGGGGAATCCCGGAAACATGGGGATCTGTGTGGCCTGCTTTGAAAGGGATATCGCAGGTGCCCTCGGATTGCATCGTGCCGGTGTCGTCCAGTATATACGACCGGAAATCATCGGCTTTGTAATAGGATCGCTCATCGCCGCATACCTTTTTAAGGAATATCGCCCGCGTCTCGGATCAGCGCCTATTGTGCGATTTGTCCTGGGAGTCTTTGCCATGATTGGCGCGCTGGTTTTTTTGGGATGTCCGTGGCGGGCGGCTTTGCGCCTGGCGGGCGGCGACGGAAACGCCATTCTCGGTCTCCTGGGACTGATATTAGGCATCTGGATCGGAACACTTTTTCTTAAAAAGGGTTACAATCTGGGACGTACCCAGGCTACTCATGCCGCAGCGGGATGGATGCTGCCGCTTATAATGCTTGGCTTTCTGGCCCTTCTCATTGCCTTCCCGCAGATTGAAGGTCAAAACAGAAGCGGCGTTCTCTTTTACAGCCTGAAAGGTCCCGGGTTCATGCATGCGCCCCTTCTCATTTCTCTGGGAGTCGGCCTTGCTATAGGATTTCTCGCACAGCGAAGCCGGTTTTGCACTATGGGGGCCTGGCGAGACTTCATACTCTTTCGTCAAACTCATCTCCTTTCAGGTTTCATTGCTCTCGTCGTTGCTGCATTTGTTACCAATCTTATCGTCGGACAGTTTCACCCGGGATTTAAGGAACAGCCTGTCGCCCATACAATGCATATCTGGAACTTCGCGGGAATGGCTCTGTCCGGTCTTGCCTTCGCTCTCGCCGGAGGGTGCCCCGGACGTCAGCTTTTCCTGTCCGGCGAGGGTGATGGTGATGCCGCAGTTTTTGTACTGGGAATGATCGTCGGGGCGGGATTCGCCCACAATTTCGGTCTGGCCAGTTCCCCAAAAGGGGTTGGCCCTTACGGCATCGAGGCCGTGATTATCGGCCTGATAGTTTGTCTGTTTATTGGATTTACGATGAGAAAAGGGAGTAAAATATGAGTACAAAAGTTGATGCACGAGGGCTTTCCTGCCCTCAGCCGGTTTTGATGACCATCGATGAGATAAAGGCGGGAGCTGCAAGCGAGATCGAAATTCTCGTAGATACGGAGACATCAAAAGAAAATGTCTCGCGTGCCGCCACAAGTCAGGGCTGGAAAGTAGCAAATGTCAGTGAAGAAGGCAATGAATACACAATTTCTATAAAGAAGGATTAGCTGTGTCTCTTTTGGGTTTTTTCAAAGGTAAACGAAAGCCGGGCACACCCGGTGATAATGGAAATGCCGATCGCGGGATTATGGTGTTTGAAAATACCAGCGAGGTTATCCAGGCAGAAAATGTCCTGAAAAGAAAAGGATGGGAAATCCGGGTCATGGGACCGCCGCCTGAGATTCAAAGCGGCTGTGATCTGGTAATAGAGTTTCCACTCATCGAAGAACTGAATATCCTCAGAACACTGGAGAGAGAGGGAATCCCACCCCTGGAGATGGTTCCCGTAACAAGCCCCCTCCTTCAACCTGTGGATATCTTTCATATCAAGGATTTCGGTGAACACATAATGGTCCGGGCGGCTAACATGAAACTGACCGTTGAAAAGGCAACCGGAAATATTGTAAATGTTTCCGGCGGTGGTTGCCCGGATGTTCCTTATCTGGCCTATGAAATGGTGGGCCAAACACTTGCCGATGCACCCAGTCCACGTGAAATCGGCCATACCCTCTGTGGATATGCCCTGCAGTTAGCCTTTGAGGAGGTACAACGCCAGTGCTTGCCATAGCAGGGACAGTACCTTCTGAAGGATTCCCCATAGTATCCGGTGAAATCACCCTTGACGATAACCACATCCGCATTTGTGATGAACGCATATCCGTCAACCGTGGCACACCTGCCCTGATAGCAGCGGCGATCAAAACCGCGGAAACGTTAGGTCAACCGGCACCCTTTGTATATCTGGTCGGAGATATCGGCCGGGGAAAGGGGAGCCGTCGCCTTTACAAATATTTAACAGATCACTTGCCTCAATCTGACTTTCAAACCCTTACATTTCATTACCTGCAGCCCATTGTTCACTGGCATGAACGCCTGCAGCAAGCCTTACATGAAATGAAAGAACTGCCAATTCTGATAGCTGACGCCGGATTCATGTACGCGGCCAAAATGAGCGGCAAGTCTTCACTATACGACCTCTTTACCCCTGACATCGGAGAGCTGGCCTTTCTGGCGGATGAAAAAGCGCCCCACCCTTTCTATACTCGCGGATTTATACTGCATGATGAAAACCGGGTATCTGATCTGATTGCACGCGCATACACTCACAACAATGCCGCACGTTTTCTCCTGGTCAAAGGAAAGCAGGATTACCTGGCCGACCGACAAGGAATACTGGAAACGGTAGATAGACCGATGGAGGAAGCCCTTGAAGCCATGGGCGGCACCGGTGATACTCTGACTGGTATTGTTTCGGCCCTGATTGATTCGGGCATGGCGATCAGAGAAGCGGCAGTAGTGGCAATGAAG
>DFBI01000088.1:5663-7534 GCA_002367335.1 Syntrophaceae bacterium UBA3084
AAAAAAGAGTTTAAAACATGCCGAAAAAAGAAAATTACATTCATCCTGAAATGACAGTTATAGATATAATTACACGTTACAGGGAAACCGAAAAAGTCTTCAAGAAATTTGATAAAAATGCAGGTGTCTGTATATGTTGCGAGGCCCTTTTTGATACAATTCAGGTAGTTTCAGAAAAGTTTAATCTTGAATTGGAGAGCCTTTTGTCTGAATTGACAATTGCTGTTGATGATTCTGTTGATTTATGAGGATTTTCGTTCAAGATCAAGGCATGCGAAAAAAATAACCACAGGTATATACTTGATATTCCGAGGATTATTTTTTGAGCATAACGCAGAAACTGGGCGAAAAGACCATAAATCAGCAGAATCATTGATTCACAAAGATAAAAGACCACGAGAGATATAGCACTCGGGGTCATTATTTTCTCACTTTACTACGAAAACAGATTGAAGCTGCTTCCGAAAAGTTAAAAGATGTAATCGGTTACATCAACCCTTACTACTCTCCGTGGAGGAAACAGTCTCAGATTTACTGGTCTCACCTTCTTTACTCACCGACGAATCCGAAGATGCTTCATCGTGTTTCTCTTCACCCATAGAAGGTTTCTTTCCGCCGTAATCGGTCACATACCAGCCTGAGCCATTAAGCTGGAATGAGGAATGGGATATTAATTTTTTCGCTTTACCTTTACAGAACCTGCAGGCTGGAACGGTATCATCTGTGATACCGTGAAACTCTTCAAATTCCTTTCCACATTCTGTACATTTATATTCATAAATCGGCATAACAAAAGCCTCCTGTGTATATAATTCTTAATTTTGAATTTTTAATGGTTTCATAAAAAATCAAAAATCGAGTCACTCCCACGAAAGCGGGAGTCCATAAGCACTTGAAAGAACCGGATTCCCGCTTCCGCGGGAATGACAAAGCTTGTCCTCGACCTGATCGGGGAAAAGTAAAAATTCGCCTTTTTACGAAACTGTTAATTTTTAATTCCTGGTTAAGTCGAATATATCTCCTATATGGTATTGATCGCTGAAACAATCAAGTACCAGATTAAGATTATTATCGGCTATGGGCTGTAATATATTCCGGGTAATTGAATGCACCTTTTCTTCTTCTTTTATTTTCTCTTCCATCGGCGCTTCAAAATCGCTTTCTCCTCTGTTAAAGCGAACAACATGTATCAGTTCATGCGTGGCGATATAGAGCATGAGGGGCATCAGTTTTATGAAGGAACTTCCTCTTTCTACAGCATTTAAAATCCGATTGTCCTGAAGGCATATCCTGTAAAAATGGATGTTTTTCTCATTATCGACGCCATCTTCACTTTCATAACAGTACTTGCAAAGGTGCGCAAACGCTCTGTTATATACCTCATGTTCCTCAAGATATGCAAGGGTTTTTACCTCGTATCTATGAGTTTCCCAATCCTCGGGACTAAAATGGAAGTGTTTCTCCGCCAGCTTTTCGGCCTTGCTGAATGTCCCGTTTATAAAAGATATCTCTGCAGGACTAAAATATATCGCCTCTCCCATTTTTCCAAAAAGTCTCAGTAAATTCCAAAATTAATATATCCATCTTTATCTTTATGTCAATACTTTCACCAATCCAAATCCACTGTGAGACCTTTGCATAACGCCCCCTTTTGACCAATTTCTATGTCAGACTCAAATTTGATGAACTCGTAAGAAGTCGAAAAGTACCATTTTTCGTCATTCCGGCGAAAGCCGGAATCCAGTCTATTCAACTACTTACGAGGGCTCTGGACTCCGGTTTTCACCGGAGTGACGACTTTTAAGTAACTTAAAATTACAAATATGCTACAACTATTTCATATTACTGAACATTTATCAAAATAGTGGGTA
>DFBI01000202.1 GCA_002367335.1 Syntrophaceae bacterium UBA3084
TAATTAAAGAATGATAAAGAAGTATAGATGATAGACTACATATAGACGACTAGCTACACTATTTTATGATAAGGTCAGGGAAAGATTATATTTCTTCATTTTTTTATACAGAGCTGTTCTGTGTATTCCTAAAATTCTAGCCGCCTTATTTTTGTTATTGTTAGACAAGCGCAACGTCTGGAGCAAAGCATCTTTCTCCGAGTTTTCAACAATTGTTCTTAGCAGTGTGGCTCGTGATTTTGTTGGTTTCTCTGTTAAACCGCGAAAAAGAATGGGAAGATGATCAACACTGATTGTATCTTCAAGCCCGCCAATGGAATACAGAATTCTTTCTAAAGTGTTGGTTAACTCCCGAACATTCCCAGGCCAGTCATAATTTTCAAATATTTGAATTACCTCTGGAGATATTCTGCTTACGCTCGATCCGAATTCTCGATTAAGTTTTGTGAGAAGGTGTCTGACAGTAGTCGAAATATCTTCTTTTCTCTCACGAAGTGGCGGTATCTGCAGCGGGATTACATTCAACCGATAGTATAGATCTTCTCTGAAGCTTCCTCCTTTAACGCACTTTTCCAGATCTTGATGTGTGGCAGCAATCAGTCTGAAGTCAGTTTTTATTACGCGGGTTCCTCCCAATCTTTCTACTTCCTTTTCTTCGATCACACGGAGCAGTTTTGGTTGCAATTCCAGAGGAAGCTCAGCTATTTCATCAAGAAATATGGAGCCCCGGTGTGCCAACTCAAATTTCCCCGGTTTGCCTTTTACCCCGGCCCCCGTAAAGGCGCCGGGTTCATAACCGAAGAGCTCTGATTCCAGAAGATTTTTAGGGATGGCAGCGCAATTCAACCGAATGAAAGGAGATTCCCGTCGTTTACTGGCACTGTGTATGGCATGGGCAAAAAGTTCTTTCCCTGTGCCGGTCTCTCCCGTCAAGAGAACGGGGATATTAAACTTGGCTGCTTTAAAAACCTTTTTTTTCAGCTGGATTATACTCCGACTTTGTCCTACGATATTTTTCAGGCTGTATTTTGATGATCTCAAATCTTTTAATTCTTTTTCATAGAATTTTACCTTCGATTCTAAAAAATTAAGTTTACTTGCCAGCACCTGTACATCTTTAATATTTTCAAACATAACCTGCCCGAAGACCGCTGCCAGTTCACCATCGACATAAATCGGAATTCGTTGAACCACCATATCTTGATTCATAATTTGCTGAGGTTGGAATATTTCAGCGATACCTGTTTTGGCTACAATGGCCATCCTCGAATTTTTAACCGCTTCGGTACAATATTTACCTATTTGCGCCTTTGGATCCACACCCAGAAATTTTCCATAGGTTTCACCGAAAAAGATGACATAACCCTCTGAATCTGTAATCACTACACCTTTCAGAATACTGTCGAGAACAGCTTCATATAAACGGACCTTTTCCTTAAGGTGATTTATATTGTCGTTGCTCACAACAAATTCCTCCTCTTTGCCAGCCTATGTCAAACCGCAATATTTAACCCATAGTATGTGAAAAAAATTTATCACGATCATCCACAAAATGTCCAGAAAGAACTTTGTCCAAAATCAGGGATGAGTTTAAACAACCAGACTCTTTTTGAGCCTTTACTCATAGAAGATCCTTCAATAAGAGATAACCGATAGCTGTTGTAAGACACAGTGATAATCGCGCATGTAAACTTATTGGTTTAGTTCCCTGGTTGTAAGGTTCGTGTAAAACTGGCTTCGGCGTGAGTTCAGTCTCCGGCGAGCTCACGCCGAAGTCACAGTGATAGCAAGGCTCTCAAGGAGGCTGTCCGAGAATGAGAAATTTTTTGCAAGGTCAAGGAAGGCGAAAACTTTAACGGTTCGACTGAGCTCGCCGAAGGCCGCAGGAATACATTGAGTATTTTGAGGATTAAAATCTGAGACTGATGTAGAGATTGCGGGAAATAGCCATTCTCGGACAGCCTCCTGGGGGATTTTGCGATTGAGAATCAGGCTGAAGATGGCCTGAAGATGAGATGTATAAATGTGATACCTGTGATACTTATTTCATGACAGACCCTTGTTCCAAAACAACAAGCGCATCCACGACAATAGGCTTTCCGTTCAAGATTTTTAATGGGTTGATGTCGATTTCTTTTACTTCGTCAGCTTCCATACCTATGCGGCCCACAGCAATCAGGATATTGGCAAGAGCCTCGCGGTCTACCGATGGCTTCCCCCTGAATGCACCAAGCATTTTTGACGCCCGGATGTCATTCATCATATCCATGGCATCCCACCTGCTCAAAGGCGCCATTCGGAAGGTAACATCTTCCAAAATCTCTGTAAATATTCCTCCCAGACCAAACATGACACATGGACCAAATTGAGGATCACGCGTCAATCCCACTACCAATTCACGATCACCTTTTATCATCTGTTGAACCAGTATTTCTCTTACGGAAATTTCCGGACGAGAAACCAGTCTTTGAAATGCCGCACGAGCATCTGTTTCATCTTTGATATTTAATTCAATCAAATCTAACTCGGTCTTGTGAGCAAACTCCTCGCCGGACGCCTTAAACACTACAGGATAGCCCATTTTCAAAGCTGCTGTCACCGCTTCTTCTTCAGTGGTTACCACTGTTTCCTTCGTAATAGTAATTTCATACTTTGCCAGAAGTTGTTTCGATTCATATTCAGATAAACATTCCGCACCCCTTTTTAGGGCTTTGCTGATAAGATCCATTAAATCCTCCTTTAAAAATGATTATCACTGTCTTTTACCCGCCAGTAGTTCCGCAGCATCTGAAGTGCACGGACACTTTCAGCCGGATCATTGAAAACGGGGAAGGTACCAATTTTTTTGAACTCTTCAATGTAGGACCGTTCCGTGTGAAAACTGAGCGCTATGGGTTTCCCCGTTCGTTCACATATATTTTTGATAACTTCTAATAGTCGCTCCGGTGAGCCAATGTTACCACTGAATGCCTTTAACATCTCCTCATTATACATATACGATATAACAATACCGTCAATATCATCAAGTCTCAAACACGACTCAAGCGTATTAACCATTACTTCCATATCGTAAACATCGCCGAAATCCATCGGGTTAGTCATACGGATTACACCGCCGCGACGTTGACTTTCAATTGTATCAAGAAGTTGCCGCGGCAATTCAGGACACTCAAAACCATACTTCTCGCAAAGATCTCCCAGGACAATGCTAAAACCGCCGGAGGGAGATATCGCAACCAGCCTGTTTCCTTTTAGGGGCGGGAGACTCAGTGCCCTGGCACATACAGCCATGTCGTAAAGATCATCAACACGAATAATGCCCGCCTGTCTTAGGGCTCCGTCAACAATACGATCATTATTCGAAAGCGCAGCCGTATGGGATTTGGCAACCGATGAAGCTGCTTGTCCTACATTGGATTTAAGAATAACGATCGGTTTATTTGATTTTTTTGCCAGCTTTACAAGCGCCCTGCCATCCTCG
>DFBI01000224.1 GCA_002367335.1 Syntrophaceae bacterium UBA3084
GCAGTTTGTCCCCTTACAATAGCCGCTTTCAATGCCATGAGAGCTATATCCACCCGAAACGACAAACCCGAAGCGGCAAGCAGACCCTTTGACAAAGACCGGGACGGTTTTGTTATCAGTGAAGGTTCTGGCATAGTCATTCTGGAAGAATTGACCTTTGCTTTAAACAGAGGAGCCACAATCTACGCTGAATTGTCAGGATTTGGATCGACCTCTGATGCCTTTCATATAGCGGCACCGCCGCCAGGCCATCCGGGCGCGGTAAAATGTATGCAACTTGCCCTGCAAGATGCCGGCGTGGAAGCTTCCGATATCGATTATATTAACGCGCATGGCACTTCAACACATCTGAATGATACATATGAAATTGAGGCCATAACAAAGGTGTTTGGCGATCACAACAAAAATATGGCTGTAAGTTCCACTAAATCGATGACAGGTCACATGCTCGGTGCTGCCGGGGGGGTGGAAGCAATTATTTCGGTAAAGTCAATTTGTGAGGGGGTTGTCCCCCCAACCATCAATCTGGATAATCCTGATCCCGCATGCAATCTGGACCTTGTGCCACACAGGACAAGGAAAAAAGATGTCCGGGCAGCCATGTCCAACACCTTCGGTTTTGGTGGGGTCAATGCCGTTCTGGTTTTTAAGAAATACGATGAATAATCAAAAAGTTAAGTCTCAGACTTCGAGTCTTGATTTTAAGGACGGGAATTGCTGTTGTGAAAGTTATTATAGGTTCTGATCACGCGGGTTATTCACTTAAAGAAGGCATAAAGGAATACCTCAATAAATCAGAAACAGAAATAGTTGACGTAGGAACAGATAGCGGTGAACCGGTGGACTACCCCGATTTCGGCTCTCGGGTGGCTGAAAAAGTTTCATCAGGTGAGTTTAAAAGAGGTATACTCGTATGCGGTTCCGGTGTCGGAATGACAATCGTAGCAAATAAATTCCCCGGAGTGAGAGCTGCTTTATCTCTTGATGTCGAGACGGCTAAATTAAGCAGGATGCATAACGATTCAAACATTCTTTCCCTCGCAGGAAGAAGAACTGATATAGAAACAGCAAAAAATATAATTAAAACATGGTTGGAAACGGAATTTGAAGGGGGAAGACACAAAAGACGTCTTGACAAAATCAAAAATATAGAGTTTGAAGTTTCAGGTTCAAAGGTATAAAACCTGAAACCTGAAACCTGAAACTCAACTAGGAGGAAAGCAATAATGTCTATTTTATCGAAAACCGATCCGGAAGTTGCCCATGCCATAGTGCTGGAGACGAAACGACAGTCAGGCAAGGTGGAACTCATAGCCTCGGAAAATTTTGTAAGTGAGGCAGTTCTTGAAGCCCAGGGTTGTATAATGACCAATAAATACGCTGAGGGATATCCGGGAAAGAGATATTACGGAGGATGCGAATTTGTCGATATCGTGGAAACCCTTGCTATAGAAAGAACCAAACAACTCTTCGGCGCCGATCATGTAAACGTTCAGCCCCATTCGGGAACTCAGGCTAATATGGCAGTTTATTTTGCGACGCTCCAGCCGGGAGATACAATTCTGGGAATGAATCTTTCCCATGGTGGACATCTTTCTCACGGCAGTCCGGCAAACTTCTCAGGGAGACTTTATAATGTTGTTTCCTATGGAGTGGATAAAGAGACAGAGACTATCGATTTCAATGAAGTGGAAGATCAGGCAAAAAAACATAAGCCGAAAATGATCGTCGTCGGAGCAAGTGCGTATCCGAGAACGATCGATTTTGAGGCCTTTAGACAGATAGCGGACAAAGTCGGTGCAATTATTATGGTCGATATCGCCCATATTGCGGGCCTTGTTGCAACTGGCCTGCATCCCTCCCCTGTACCCAACTGCGAATTTGTTACTACAACGACTCACAAAACCCTCCGCGGCCCCAGAGGGGGACTCATAATGTGTAAGGAAAATTTTGCCAAGATCATAAACAGCCGCGTATTTCCCGGCAGTCAGGGAGGTCCCCTTATGCATGTAATTGCTGCCAAGGCAGTGGCTTTACAGGAGGCTCTTTCGGATGACTTTAAAGTCTACCAGTCCCAGATTGTGAAAAACGCCAGGGCCATGGCGGAAGAACTGATTTCTCGAGGTTTGCGCCTCGTCTCAGGGGGAACGGATAATCACCTTATGCTTGTCGATCTGACGGATAAGGGATTGACAGGGCTGGAGGTCGAAGAAGCCCTTGACCATGCTGGCATAACAACGAATAAAAATGGTATTCCTTTTGACACAAAAGGTCCTCAAGTCACAAGTGGCATAAGGCTTGGAACTCCCGCAGTTACAACGAGAGGTATGAAAGAAGAAGAAATGAGAACGATAGCCCGTTTAATTTCTCATATAATAGACGATATACACAACGATAAGCGAATCGAAGAAGTTAAAAAAGAGATCAGCGATCTTTGTAATAAATTCCCGCTTTACAGCGAACGGCTGGCGAAGCAAGTTTAAAGTTTCGAGTTTCGGGTTTCGAGTTACAGGAAAAAAGTTATTTCAGATAAGGGCGCAGCTTGACAAATGACATTTGAAGGAACAAGATCAATGAGTTTAAAACTCGAAACCCGAAACTCGAAACCCGAAACTCGAAACCCGAAACTCGAAACCCGTAGCGATCGCCCCAGTTGGGATCAGTATTTTATGGACATTGTGGAACTTGTATCAAAACGTTCTACATGTTTGAGACGCAAGGTAGGGGCCGTTTTAGTAAGGGATAAAAGAATATTATCAACGGGATATAACGGTGCGCCTACAGGAATTCGTCATTGTGCAGAAGTTGGGTGTCTGCGTGAACAATTGAATGTACCTTCCGGAGAACGGCATGAACTGTGCCGGGGTTTGCATGCGGAACAAAATGCCATCATCCAGGCGGCTCTCCATGGTGTAAGCATAAAGGGTTCAACAATATATTGCACGAATCATCCCTGTATCATATGTTCAAAAATGATCATAAACTCGGGAATTGAAAAAATTGTTTACAGGGACGGCTACAGGGATAAACTGTCCGAAGAAATGCTCAAAGAGGCGAATATCGAGGTAAGAAAGTTTTGAAGTGTCCTTTTTGCTCCAACGTGGAAAACAAAGTCATAGACTCCAGGATAAGTAAAGATGGTAACGCTATCAGGAGGAGAAGAGAGTGTCTTACATGCGGAAAAAGATTCACCACATATGAGTTTGTAGAAGAAGTTCTTCCTATGGTTGTCAAGAAGGACGGGAGAAGGGAAACTTTTGATAGAGGGAAGGTCCTCTCGGGAATCAAAAAAGCGTGCGAAAAACGCCCAATCAGTATGGATGTCATAGAAGACATTGTTGAAAAAATAGAACAGGAATGCCAGGAATTACAGTTAAAAGAAATTCCCACATCGATTATAGGTGAAAAGATTATGAGCGAGCTTCACAATCTTGATGGTGTTGCCTACGTGAGATTTGCATCTGTCTATAGAGACTTTAAAGATCCTAATGAATTTTTAGACAGGCTAAAAGATTTTCTGAGTAAAGAAAAAAAGGATGTGTAGCTTCTCGTACCAAACATGGCTTCAAAACGCGCCGTATCCCCATTTAATTTGACGTTGGACGTTGAATGTTCGATGTTGACGTTCATCTTTTAAGCCCGCCCGCAGGGCGCTAAGTTCACACACTTGAAGGGAAAAACAGGTTGCAATGTTTACTGGTATCATAGAGAGCATAGGAGTTGTCAAAAAGATAACCACAAAGGGAGGAGCTGCTCTCCTGGAAATTGACACATCCATGAATCTTGACGATATTAAAACAGGAGACAGCATAGCAATCAGCGGAACATGTCTCACCGTTACCGGGATAAGTGACAGAGGATTTGTTGCAGATGTTTCTGCGGAAACCCTGGTAAAGACGAACTTGAAAACTTTAAAACGGGGTGATAACGTAAATCTGGAGAAAGCCCTGAGGTTAAATTCCTTTTTAGGCGGACATCTTGTTCTGGGACATGTTGATGGTATTGGAAACATTTGTGAAAGGCTTGAAAAATCCAATTCTATTATTTTAGGGGTGGAGATAGACAAAGAATTAAGTAAATATATGGTCCAGAAAGGTTCTGTAACGGTTGACGGTGTCAGTCTGACCGTTAACAGATATGAAAAAAACAGATTTTATGTTAATATTATCCCTCATACGGCCCTAGCAACTACATTGGGATCCAAAAAGACGAGAGATTCTGTGAACATCGAAACAGATATATTAGGCAAGTATATCGAAAAATTTCTCAATCCTGAGAAAGAAATAGACATGAATTTTTTATCGGAACATGGTTTTTCCAAATAAGAAAACCAAATGTAAACTTTCATAAACTGTATGGTAAAGACTGGAAAGAAGAGGTAGCAATAAAATGTCCACAGGTACAATTAAAAAAGCAATTGAAGACATAAAAAATGGCAAGATGGTAATCCTGGTTGATGATGAAGATCGAGAAAATGAAGGTGATCTCTGTATGGCAGCAGAGTATGTAACACCGGAAGCCATTAATTTTATGGCAACATATGGCAGAGGATTGATTTGCCTGTCCTTATCTGATGAACTCGCAGATAAATTAAAGCTACCATTGATGGTGAAAGACAATGAATCCAGATTCGGCACAGCCTTTACCGTATCTATTGAGGCCAGGAAAGGGGTAACTACAGGAATTTCAGCCGCTGACAGAGCAATGACAATACGCACTGCTGTTGCTGACAATGTTAAACCTGATGACATTGTTAGTCCGGGGCATGTCTTTCCTCTTCGAGCCAAGAGAGGAGGAGTTCTTGTAAGGACCGGACAGACAGAGGGTTCTGTCGATCTGGCCAGGATGGCAGGCCTTAAACAGGCTGGTGTCATCTGTGAAATCATGAAAGATGATGGAACAATGGCGAGGAGGCCGGATCTTGAAATATTTGCTAAAACACACAACTTAAAGATCGTTACAATTGCCGATATGATCAACTTTCGGCTGCAACACGAAAGCCTGGTGAGAAGGGCCGCGACTGCTAAAATCCCCACGCGATATGGCGGATTGTTTGATATAATAATGTATGAAAATGACGTGGACCATATGGAGCATATTGCTCTGGTCAAAGGAGAGATTCACCCTGATGACAAGGTTCTGGTACGAGTCCACTCGGAATGCTTAACAGGTGATCTTTTTGGTTCCGAACGGTGTGACTGCGGTGACCAGCTCCATACTGCCATGAAGATGGTGGAACAGGAGGGTAAAGGAGTTATCGTGTATATGCGCCAGGAAGGAAGAGGCATCGGTCTTAAAAACAAGATTAAGGCATATCATTTACAGGAGCAAGGCAGAGATACAGTTGAAGCAAATATCGAACTCGGATTCAAATCGGATCTCAGAGATTACGGTATTGGAGCCCAAATCCTCGTGGATCTGGGTGTAAGAAAAATGCGATTAATGACAAATAATCCCAAAAAAATCGTAGGTCTTGAAGGATATGGTGTTGAAATTGTTGAGAGGGTTCCTATTGAAATTGAACCCACTGAAAACAATATTCGCTACCTTACAACAAAGAAGAAAAAGATGGGTCATATATTAACGAGTGTATAGAAACGTTTGCAAAGATATAAGAGAAATGGGGAGATAATCATGCCGAAGATAACGGAAGGAAAAATTGTTGCCAAAGGAATGAAATTTGGCATAGTTGCGAGTCGTTTTAACGATTTTATCTGCAGCAACCTTGTCGATGGTGCATTGGATGCCTTGATCAGGGCAGGGGCAGATGAAAAAGATATCAATGTTGTGAAAGTTCCCGGGGCTTTTGAGATACCTGTTGTGGCAAAAAAACTTGCAAAAAGCGGAAATTTTAATGCAATCATATGTCTCGGTGCTGTCATAAGGGGAGCTACTTCACATTTTGAGTACGTAAGTTCCGAAGTTTCAAAAGGAATTGCCAGTGTATCTTTAGAAACCGAGGTTCCGGTCGCTTTTGGTGTTATCACTGCCGACACTATTGAGCAGGCCATTGAAAGGGCAGGGTCGAAATCCGGTAACAAAGGTTGGGATGCCGCTTTGTCAGCCATTGAAATGGCCAATCTTTTTAAACTATTGTAGTCTGAGGAATGAATGGGTACCAGAAGAAAGGCAAGAGAGGTCGCCTTACAAGTTCTTTTTCAAATTGATATATCAAAAGTTGATGTTCACGAAGCAATTGATCTTTTCTGGAACAACTTTAAAGCGCCGGCAAACGTTAAATGTTTCTCTACGCAATTAATCAAAGGTACCCAGATGCATTTAAATGAGATAGACGATTTCATAAAAAGCTGTTCTGAAAACTGGTCTCTTGAACGAATGCCTGTGGTTGACAAAAGCATATTAAGACTGGCCGTTTACGAACTTGTATACTGCAAGGATATTCCACCCAAGGTAACGCTTAACGAAGCGATTGACATGGGAAAAGCTTACGGGTCGGAGAATTCAGGCTCCTTTATAAATGGTATACTTGATGCCTTATACACAAAAATATGTAAGAAAAATGAAAGTAAAGATATCATCGGAACCGATAGATTTTCTGAACTATGAAAGTCTGGTTCTGGGGTTTTTCTCTGACGAAAGACCACCTAGGGGTTATTCCGGTTTCGTTGACTGGCGTCTTAACGGTATGATATCTAAACAAATCTCAGACGGTAAAGTCACCGGGTCTTTCATGGAAAAGACACTCATCACCTCTAACTACCGCATTCCTTCTTTAAGAATTATACTTCTGGGCTTAGGGAAATCAACAAATCTAACGTATGATCAATTATACACCGCAGGACACGTTATCGCACAAACCACAGAAAAAATTAATTGTACTGAATATGCATTTGATATTCCCAGCCCGGAGCGGTGTAATTTACAAATGGCAGAAATGACAACAGCAATGATCTCCGGGTTCACTGATGAAGCTATAGAAAACAAAACTCAATCGGACATCATATCTACTTGTATACTGGGAGATGAGACATACAGGGATGAAATCGTTTTAGGGGCCAACCAATTTAAGGTAAGCGTGAAAAACAAGATTAAAGTAATTATCCTGGAAGTATAATAACTCTATACATGAGAAACGGAAATTAGAAATTCCGATGTGGCGGATTTGAGAATGATATTGGGAGTACTGGAGTTATGAGAGTAGTCGTGATAGGCGCCGGCGAGGTTGGTTATAATATTGCAGACATACTTTCCGCAGAGGGGAGTGATGTAATCATTATCGACAAGAATGAAGAACGTTTGAAAACGGTCGCTGAAAATCTGGATGTACAGACAATAACAGGAAGTGGAAGTAGCCCACACATTCTGAAGGCTGCCAAACTGGATCAATCTGAAATGATTGTTGCTGTAACTGATAGTGATGAAACAAATATGGTGGCGTGTCTTCTCGCCTCTGTTCTATCGAAGGGAGCTGTTAAAATTGCAAGGATAAGAAATATGGAATTAGACCAGCATGTTGCCATCTTCGATAAAGATCATCTCAATATTGACCTGTGTATCAACCCGGAGAGGGAGTCGGTAAACAACGTTATGGACCTCATAGAATATCCCGGGGCATCAGAGATTATCGATTTCGCCAGGGGACGTATTAAACTCGCAGCTTTTAACGTGAATTCAAGCTGCATTGCCGTGGGGAAACAACTGCATGAGATCAAGGAAATGTGCAAGGAGCACGATTTTCTAATCGCTTCTATTATTAGGAAAGAAGAACCTATCGTACCATCCGGTAAAGCAATAATTGAAGAAAATGATTATATCTTCGTCCTTTCCGAGTCAGAAAATGTGAGGGATATACTCAAATTCTTTGGTAAAGATGTTGATCCCGTTCAAAGGGTTTTTATCATGGGAGGGGGTAATACCGCTCTCTTGTTATCTAAAGCTCTTGAAAAGAAAGGTATCTTCGTAAAAATTATAGAAAAAAGACAGGACAAATGTAAAATATTAGCTTCCAATTTAGACAAGACTGTTATCCTCCATGGAGACGGAACAAGTCAGGATCTTCTCAAAGAGGAAAACATTCAGGATGCCGATTATTTTATTGCCGTTACTGATGATGAAGAGGCGAACATATTGAGTGCCCTTTTGGCAAAACAGCTTGGTGCCAGGAAGACGATATCTCTTATTAACAGAGTAGATTATACCCACCTTGTCCCTACTATTGGGATAGACGGTGTCATGAACCCGAGACATGCCACTATAAGCGAAATACTGCACTTCATAAGAAAGGGAAAGGTTATTTCAGCTACTCCTCTGCATGATGACAAGGCAGAAGCAGTTGAGTTTATAGCCCTGGAAACATCAGAAATCATAAATACCCCCCTTAAAGACCTGCAAATTCCCAAAGGAACGATAATAGGCGCCATCATAAGAGAAGATAAAGTAATCATTCCGGGCGGTGATTCCGTCATCCGTCCGGGAGATCAGGTCATACTTGTTACCCTCCATTCAGCCATTCCCAAGGTCGAAAAAATCCTCACCGTCAAGCTGGATTATTTCGGATGAAAGCAAGAAACATATTATATATACTGGGATCATTCCTGTTTTGCTTAGGGCTTACCATGCTCTTGCCGTTGGCCTGGTCTTTTTACTACTGGCAAGGAGACTATAAAGCTCTCTCCATATCCATGGGGATAACCTCTATCATAGGCGCTTTACTATATTTCATTTTCAAGCCTGCAAATGGTGAGATTACTTTAAATCATAAAGAAGGTTTTTTAATTGTCACTGCAGGATGGCTTCTTGCCGGTGTTTTCGGTTCCCTGCCGTATTTGATTCACGGTGTATTGCCCGCATTTACTGATGCTTTCTTCGAATCCATATCCGGATTTACCACTACTGGGGCAACTGTTATTACGAATATAGAGAACATTCCACATGGAATCCTTCTCTGGCGCGCCCTTACCCAGTGGCTTGGAGGAATGGGAATCATTATATTATCAATTGCTATACTCCCTCTCCTTGGTGTGGGCGGCATGCAGCTTTACAAGGCAGAACTGCCCAGCCCTGTGAAGGATAAGCTGACTCCCCGTGTAGCAGAAACAGCAAGAACACTCTGGATAGTATATATTATCATTTCTATTGTTGAGTTTATTATGCTTCTCTTCGGAGGAATGGATGTTTTTAACTCGCTTTGTCATACATTCAGCACTATGGCTACAGGAGGATTCTCAACAAGTGATGCCAGTATTGGCCATTTTCACAGTGTTTACATTGATAGTGTCATTACCTTTTTCATGTTGATAGCAGGAATAAATTTCACCCTTCACTACAGTCTGATAATGGGGAATTTTAAAACCGTTTTCAAGAATAGTGAGTTACGTTTTTATCTGGGAATTGTCCTGATTTCCGTGATTATAATAACTCTCAATTTGAGATTAAATATCTTTGAGGATATCGGCCAAAGTATTCGCTATGCTGCATTTCAGGCGATCTCTATATTAACAACAACCGGCTTTACAACAGATAACTTTAACGAATGGCCGGCTCTTTCCAAAATCATACTGCTTCTCCTGATGTTCATAGGAGGATCTGCTGGTTCCACTGGTGGGAGTATAAAGTGTCTGAGGATTCTCCTGATCCTGAAACACAGTTACATGGAACTGTACAGGTTGGTTCACCCCCACGCAGTAACGGCGGTGAAGCTCGGGAAGAAAATAGTTTACCCGGAAACAATGGCAAGTATCTGGGGATTTTTTATCCTTTATTTGTCATTAACAGTTGTTGCTTCTATCCTTATGACATTTCTTGGCCTGGATATGATGACGGCTTTTTCCTCAGTTGCGGCGACTATCGGAAATGTAGGGCCTGGATTCGGAACCGTGAATGCTTCATTAACATACAGTGAAATTCCCTCCTTTGGAAAATGGATTCTTTCCTTCTGCATGCTTGCCGGAAGGCTTGAAATTTACACTGTCATAATTCTCATGATTCCGGAATTCTGGAAAAAATAAAAGTGGGTAATCCCATTGTGTACAATATGACATGTTTCACATACCTGATGTGAAGCGCTTCATTGCCCTTACTGTCGACTATTTTTTAGACTCTGCATAAACACAACACGGTTTTTGCGAGATAGAGAGACAAAAACAGAAAATCCTTCAGGACAAGGAAGAATATGCGATGGTAACAGATGAAGATAGAGCTACTTTACATAAAATAGTAGTAGAAAAATATAGAAGGGGTCAGATTTCGATAGGCATCAATAGAAGTTCGTCACTCCTTCTCTATCCTCGAATTTCACAAAATCCACTGGTAAAAATATTTAATTTTATAGTTCGCGTTTATTCATTTCCTCTTACAATTATTGGTGTAATATTTGGTTCTGTTTTTACCGATAATTATCTGTTCGTTTTATGTTATATTATAGGACTTTTCTGCCTCATATCTGCGGAAGACTATCTGTCGGAAGTAACGACGATAAATTCGGTACTGACGAATCAAAAAGTTTTTTCCAATTTACAGAGGAGAGGAGTAATATACGTCAGAGATGTTGTTGATCCTGAGATACCGGTCTAAAGGATATTCAACCCGGAATTCGCAGTATCCACCTGCCGCTACTTGAGAATCCTTGCAGTCCCGCCGTTGCGACATTTCACAAAGTTAATCCTCAACATATCTTGTAGATATCCCTGCGGCTAAAAATCGCCGATAATAGGCCAGAATCAGGAATGTCATGGGCAGAGCAATGATCAATCCGAAAATGCCCAGTAATTTGCCCCAGATGGAAAGAGACAACAGAATCATGGCCGGGTTTAATCCTGTAACACGTCCCATAATCCTGGGGACCAGTATAACGTCCTGGATTATCTGAACGACGACAAATATCAGTCCGGTTAATCCCAATATCACCCAGAAACTGCTCCCCGTTTCGAGGGCGCGAATAAGAGCCAGTAAAAAGGCCGGTATGAGACCGATGAGCTGCAGATAGGGGACCATATTCAGAAGTCCGATAAAAAGACCAAGCAATATACCGAGTGGCAGGCCTATTATCAGAAAACCTATGGCAAACAAAACCCCGACAATCGAAGCCACCGCCGCCTGGCCCCGGAAGTAACGGTTCATGGCCGAGTCAAAATCATTGGCAAATCCTGTAATTGTTTCACGGTAAGCGGGTGGAAGCAGTTCTTTCCATCCCTCACTGACCTTCTGATAGTCCAAAAGTAAAAAGATAAGATAAAGTCCGATCACGGTCAGTCCGACCAGGCCAATGATAAAACTCGCCGTCCCGGTTATCAGACCCCATATTCCAGGTAAAACTTTGCGAGTCACGGTCTCGGCAAGCTTCCAGAAATTATCAGTTTTGAAGAAGTCCTGGATATCCGGTCTTGACGCGTAATCCTTGAGTGCCTGCCAGAGATCCGGCGGGAGACGCCGTGAAGCTTGTTCAGCCAGGCCCGCGTTGTTAACCAATGCAGACACAAGCTGACCCATGTGCGTTATTTCATTTATAATCAGGGGAATGATCAGCCATCCTAAAAGAATTGTCAATGCAGTTACGGCAAACAGACTGATTAACACGGCGGCAAGGCGGTTGGGGATTTTCTTCTGGATCAGAAGGACAAGAGGATTCAACATATAGGCAAGAAGGAGGGCAACGGCAAAAGGGATCAATACATCACTAAGATATCCTGATAGCCAGATCAGGCCACATAATAATCCTGCAGTTATACCGATACGCACAACTCTGTCAAATGTATACGGTTTGTTGTCTAACATCATAATAATACCTCACTAATGCGGCAAGGCCGCAAGGGCTGAGCAATGAGGACTGAGAACTAAAGGCTAAAGGTTTTTCCTTAATCCTTTGTCCTTGTACCTTGTACCTTTTCACTGCTGTTGTGAATAAAGATTCTAATTCCCGTCCAGCATACCGCCCAAACGACCGAGAATTGATCCTTCTCCTTTACTACTGCCGCCCCCTGAGGGCGCATGAGCAAGAATCCGGTCTGCCATGCGGGAAAAGGGAAGGCTTTGCAGGAAAACGGTGCCGGTGCCGCTGAGTGTTGCCAGAAAAAGGCCTTCACCTCCGAAAAACATTGATTTAAGGTTCCCGGCCCGTTCGATGCTGTAATCAATTTCCTCTGTAAATGCTACCAGACAGCCCGTATCTACCCGAAGGACATCATTATTCAATTTTTTTTCTATCACAGTGCCACCGGCATGAATAAAGGCCATCCCATCGCCGCGCAGGCGCTGAAGAATAAATCCCTCTCCTCCGAAGAAGCCTGCTCCCAGGCGCTTTGTGAAAGCTATACCTATCTCTGTTCCAAGCGCTGCCGCTAAAAAAGCATCTTTTTGGCAGAGCAGTTCTCCTCCTGCCCTGGCCATATCATAAGCAATGATTTTTCCCGGGTAAGGAGCCGCAAAAGATACTTTCTTCTTGCCACTGCCGGTATTGGTAAAGTGAGTAAGAAACAGGGATTCCCCTGTTAACGCCCGCTTGCCCGCACTCATCAATTTGCCGAAGATTCCCTCATCTACCTGTGAACCATCTCCCATCCTGGATTCAAAGGTAATACCGTCTTCCATGTAATTCATGGCCCCCGCTTCTGCAATGACTGTTTCACCCGGGTCGAGTTCTATCTCAACAATCTGCATATCATGTCCCAATATTTCATAATCCACTTCATGACATTTCATAATAACAACCTCCTTTTTATTTCTCCAAATCAGTTTTGTTTTGATTCATCATATTTCCTGTCAGCAGAACACAACGAGCATTTAACATTTATGCGAGCTTATCATATTATATCCGTTCCTTCAAACGATACAGGCGGCCCAAATCCACCGCCTAAAAGA
>DFBI01000114.1 GCA_002367335.1 Syntrophaceae bacterium UBA3084
TTGTATGCATCAAGAGATGTATCACCCTTCGGTACGAGCCATGTGCTATCACTGACAATTTCCCAATTTAGTTCCTCCTTGCCAATATTCTTGACAGATATGTAAAAATCCCTGCTTGTATTCTTTTCCACATTACCAAGATCAATCTTTAGTGGCGTTACCTGTAAAACAGGTCCCACGGCTTTTTCCCCTGACGAAATACCAATTTGAGCGGTAACACTGGAAAAATGGCAAAATAACAGGATAAGAAAAACAAATATTATTGAAATACTATTGACTGCTTTCTTCATCAATCACGACCTGTTGCAAAATAGATGGACTCGTAAAAAGTCGAAATATACACAATTTTGTCACTCCCGTGAAACCTGTCCTCGACCTGATCGGGGAACGGGAATCCAGTGTTTTTAAGTAGTTATGTGCCTCTGGATTCCCGCCTACGCGGGAATGACAGACTTTTTACGAAAGCATCAAAATAAAATTATTTTAAATATATTAAGCAAATATTACAAGAAGACAATCATGTCAATGTCAAGATTTGATATTTTTCATTTTATATGAAAAGACTTGACACTTTACAACTAACCAATATATTTTGCGCCCTATTATCTCTGGCTTCCTTGTTTATATCTTTAACCGGAAACAATGAGAACAAAATATGGATAAAGAAAATCTCAGATACTGGCTTGCGTTAAGACTCATAGAAAACATAGGCAGTGTGGGCTTTAAAAATTTGATCCAGGTCTTTGGTTCAGCGCAGGCCGTTTTCAATGCACCGGAGAGTAATCTTGCAAGGGTTGCCCAAATTACGGGCAAGACGGCACACAGGATAAAGAAATTTCACGAATGGCAAGCAGTTGACAAAGAACTTGAGCTGGTTGACAGACATAATGTCTCTATCGTCACGCTAAAAGATCCCTCATATCCAAAAGCGCTTTTAAACATATACGATCCTCCACCGCTTCTGTATGTAAAAGGAACTCTGGTTAAAGAAGATATAAATGTTGCGGTTATCGGCTCGAGAATGGCAAGTACCTATGGAAAATTTATGACGGAAAGACTCAGCCGGGAGCTGGCTCTAAACGGTGTTACTGTTGTAAGCGGAATGGCAAGGGGAGTAGATTCGGCCGCTCATACGGGGGCTATTGCCGGCGGTGGGAGAACAATCGCGGTACTGGGATCGGGCATTGACGTGATTTACCCACCGGAAAACAAGAAACTGTTTGAGAAAATATCTGCCAATGGAGCGGTAATCACGGAATTTCCCTTTAATACACCACCAAAGGGAGCAAATTTCCCGGCAAGAAACAGGATTATCAGCGGAATATCTTTCGGTGTAGTTATTGTTGAAGCAAATGAAAAGAGTGGCTCTCTTATAACCGCAAGACTCGGACTTGAGCAGGGCAAGGAAATATTTGCCGTACCGGGCAGTATCGATTCACCCGGGTCAAAAGGAACACACAAGCTGTTAAAAGATGGGGCAAAACTTGTAGAAAGTGTGTACGACATCTTGGAAGAGATTCTTCCTCTCGCAGTTATAAGCAAGCAGGACAGGAAACCGGGAGAAAAACGACGAGAAGAGCCTGAAGTCCAAAGTACAAAATTATCCGGCCGTCCAAGTATTGATAACTTACGCACTGAGGAGGCAACTATACTAAAGCTGATAGGTAATAGACCGGTTTATATAGACAATATAATTACAGATAGCGGTTATCAGTCAGGTGAGGCACTGAGCATTCTCCTGTCTCTGGAACTTAAGGGGTATATTGAGCAACTGCCGGGTAAGAGATTTATCATTAAGAAATAAGCGTCATTTGTAAGAATGCACAGCGGCATTCATTTAAGTTAACGACATTCATTTAAGGAGTAAATATGTCTGATTCTCTAATTATTGTGGAATCACCGACAAAGGTGAAGACAATCAAAAAATATATAGGTTCCAACTTTGACGTAAAGGCCTCTGTAGGACATGTTAAAGATCTTCCCAAAAGTAAATTAGGCATTGACGTGGAAAATCAATTTCAACCTACCTATGAAGTCATCAAAGAAAAGAAAAAGATTGTTTCCGAACTGAAAAAATCAGCGAAAAAAGCAACTAACATATATCTTGCTTCAGACCCTGACAGGGAAGGAGAAGCAATTGCATGGCATATTGCTGAGGAAATAGACACAGCGGGAAAGAATGTGTATCGCGTCCTTTTTAATGATCTGACAAAAAATACCATAATCAACGCCCTTAAGAACCCGCTACAGCTTGAAAGCAATAAATACGAAGCACAGCAGACACGAAGGATTCTGGATAGACTTGTGGGATATCAGATCAGCCCGATACTCTGGGACAAGGTAAAAAGGGGGTTAAGCGCGGGACGTGTTCAGTCGGTAGCTGTAAAAATTATCTGCGACAGGGAAGAAGAAATTCAAAAGTTTGTTTCCGAAGAATATTGGAATATTACGGTCATCATGGAGGGTTCTAATCCGCCCCCCTTCGAGGCGCGTCTCATCAAAATAGATGGTAAAAAAGCAAAAATAGAAAATGAGAACCAGGTTAAAGATATACTCAAAAACCTGGATGGTGTTTCTTTTGTTGCCGATAAGGTTGAGAAAAAAGAGACAAAGAGATATTCCCCTCCTCCATTTACAACAAGCAAGCTACAGCAGGAGGCATCAAGAAAACTTCGTTTTTCAGCAAAGAAGACCATGAGTGTTGCCCAAAAACTTTATGAAGGAGTAGAACTGGGACTAGAAGGCCATGTGGGACTCATCACATACATGAGAACCGATTCTGTCCGGATCGCGTCCGAGGCGATAGATGAAGCAAGAAAATACATAAATGATAATTTTGGCAAGAAACATCTGCCGGATAAGGCCAGGATATTTAAATCATCCAAGTCCTCACAGGACGCGCACGAGGCAATAAGACCGGCGTCGGCTACTTATAACCCGAAGGATGTGAAACGACACCTTACAAATGATGAATTTCGCCTCTACCAGCTTATATGGAATCGTTTTGTGGCAAGCCAGATGAACCCGGCTATATTTGATATAACCACGATTGATATCACTGCAGGCAAGTATCTTTTCCGGGCTCAGGGTTCGGTTATGAAGTTCCCCGGATTTACCATCCTGTACACGGAAAGCAAAGAGACAAGTAATGATGAAGACGAAATCGGGAAAATTCTACCAGCTGTTTCTCAGGACGAAAAACTTTCCCTTGTCTCAATAAATCCACAGCAGAGTTTTACTCAACCCCCTCCCAGATTTTCTGAGGCTACACTCGTCAAAGAACTTGAGGAAAACGGCATAGGAAGACCGAGCACTTACGCTGCCATCTTAAGTACGATCCGGGACAGAGATTACACAAGGCTGGAAAAAGGCAGGTTCCATCCAACCGAGCTCGGAACCCTGGTTAATGGCCTTTTAGTGAGTAATTTCGAAAGAATAGTGGATGTTGAATTCACCGC
>DFBI01000148.1 GCA_002367335.1 Syntrophaceae bacterium UBA3084
ACAGATTCCGGGGATGGAACTTGCACAATCTATCCATAAAAGAAAGTTCTAATTCAAAATAAGCATAGCCTTAATTATTCATATCTCTATTCGTATCTCAGGCTATCAACAGGATTGGCCAATGACGCCTTGATGGACTGATAGCTAACCGTTATTAAGGCAACAGCTAAAACGAGAATACCGGACAATAAAAATGTCACGATATTAATATTGATACGGTAGGCAAAATTCTTCAGCCACCTATGCATAAAATAATAAGCGATAGGCCAGGCAATGCAATTAGCCAGCAGCACCCATTTTGTGAACTGTTTGGATAACATAATGACAATTTCCATGACAGAAGCTCCTAGCACCTTTCGGATACCGATTTCTTTGGTCCGGCTTTCCGCCGTAAATGAAGCCAACGCCAACAGCCCCAGGCAGGCGATGAACAACCCTAAAAGAGTAAAAATCCCAAATATCCTGCCGACTTGCTCATCAGCACGGTACTGCCGGTCAAAATCCGTATCAAGAAAAAAGTTCTCGAATGGATAACCTGGGAACAATATCTTCCATTGGGACTCAATAAATGCCAGTGTTTCCTTCATGCTGGTGATATCAATGGATAAGGTGATATATCTAAAACTCTCCGGCAGAAATTCCATGACTAATGGCTCAACCTCGCTTTGCAGCCTGCGATAATGGAAGTTCCTTGTTACCCCTATGATCGGACTCACTCTCCCTCCATATCCCGTCTTCAGATATTTTCCGAGCGCCTCTTCGGGACTACTCCAGGCGAAGGCTTTTACAGCTGCCTCATTAATTAGAAAAGCTCCTTTAATGTCTGTACTCATACCTTTTTGAAAGGCTCTCCCAGCTACAATTTCAATTCCATAGTCAGGAATAAAATCATGATCAAAATATGTATGAAACATCGACTGACTTTTATCATCCTCCTCTCCGAGCAGTCTGATGCCAAAATTAGAGACTCCTCGGCCTGGAACGCTTGAGGAAACTGTGGCACTGGTTATTGAGGGATGTTTGGAAAACAAATCTTTTGCAGTTTCATAATTTTTTTCGATGGAGATCCCTCCCCGTAAAGGGAGAACGAGTTTCTGCTCCTTTTCGAAGCCCAAGTGCTGGTTTTTCATGAAGTTGAACTGTTTGTACATGATCAAAGTCCCAATAATCAGAACAACAGAAATGGTGAACTGGATAACTACAAGCACAGTTCGCATAGCGAAACTTCGAGAGCCAACACTCTTGGTCCCTTTTAAGGTGAGAACAGGTCTGAATGCAGAAAGCACGAACGCAGGATACAGGCCTGCAGCCAATCCAACCAGAATTCCACCTCCAATCAGTGAAATCAACACCAGAGGATTTAAAAGGTCAACAAAGCTAAGTGAGGTTCCAGTCAGATTGTTTAAAAGAGGAATCGTAAACCTGACAATGGCCATCGCAAAACATAACGATAAAAATGCCACCAGCAGAGATTCCCCTAAAAACTGACCGATTAACTGAAACCTTTTAGCTCCCACAATCTTACGCATTCCCACTTCTTTAGCCCTATTCGCCGCACGTGAGGTAGCCAAATTCATAAAGTTCAGACAGGCAATTATAAGAATAAAAAGGCCTACAAAGGAAAAAATATAGATATAAAGTGCATTGCCTGGAGGCTCGATTTCATAGCGGAGATGAGAGTGGAGATGAATGCCGGATATTGGCTGCAAAAAGTATCGATATGCAGAGCCCCTGCTGCCCAACTTTTCCCCTACGTATTTATCTGCTAGAGAGCTGACGTGTTGGGAAAATTCTTCAACATTCACATTTGGCTTAAGCTTCAAATATGTATAAAACATGGTTGAATACCAGTTGGACATCTCACTCCAGTTTGAAAGTGTCCCCAGAGAAGCAATCAAATCATACTTAATATGACTATTTTCATGGGGGTCAGCCACAACTCCTGTTATCTCATACTCCCTCTTATTAATTTCCAGAGTTTTTCCCATGGGATTTGCACGGCCGAAATATTTAAGCGCCATTCTCTCCGAAATAACAACAGTTTGAGGCCGGGTCAATGCTTCCTTGGAATTTCCCTGAATAAAGGGGATAGTGAATATATCAAACAGTTCCTGGTCCGCATACATGAAATAATTTTCATAAAAGAATGTCTCCTCCCGTCTGACTAACCGGCTACTGGTTGTCATAGCCCGGGCGGCATTTTCGACTTGGGGATAATCGGCCTTTAAAGTTGGAGCCACCATGGGCGAAATTGGAGCAAAAACCCGGTTGGCAGTTTGGGTGCGGATGTCCTGGGCAATACGATAAATCCTTTCGACATCCTTGTGATACTTGTCATAACTCAATTCATGGCGTACATAAATAAAAATGAGAAGACAGCAGGCCATACCGATAGCGAATCCGGCTGTGTTAATAAAGGAATATCCTTTATGCCTGTGGAAATTTCGCCAGGCAATTTTAAAATAATTTTTTAACATTGTAGACCTCTAAAAGAATGATCTCTTCAGATCTGGATAAGAGTATAATTTGTAAGTTCTATTATGTGAATTTCACTCATACACTCATGTAGTTAGACGGTCAGAATCCAAAAAGGTTTACTTGAAATATCTTATCAATATCAAAGTTGACTCTTTCCTAATTAATTGATATTGTTCTGTCAAGCTAAACAGAAGGGACAATAATGAGGACTAATATCCCTAAATGTCATTCAGATAATACTGCATGCTTTTACAGATCAAAAATCGTTTACGAAATCATTGAAAAACATTTATTCAAAAATCATAACAATTAAAAAGGAGGGAGAGAAATGATTTGGTGGATTCTTTCATTGGCCGTCGTAACAATTTTATCATTCTTATCAGATGTGGGTATCCTTGCATTCATGCAAGACTTAAGAATTCCATTCTTTAATGCTTCTATTTGTAGCATTCTAATTCTGTTATGTATGTTAGGAGTACTTATAAGATCGCTGCATATGGGAAAAAGAGGAGAAAAAGAATCTCTTAGAAAAAAAATAGACGAAACTGAGAAACAATTGAAAGTTCTCCAAGAAAAAGAGAAATAATCAGGGACATTAGAGAAAGATAATTGGAAAAAAGACGCATCAAGCGGTGCAGAACTTATAAAAAATTTTATGAATGCCAAATCTTATCCAGGAAATGAAAACATTCATTTCTATAACAATTATCTTATATTTTTACGCTGATTCTCCTTTCTTACAAATGCTAGATAGTTTTTAAGAAAAGGGTCTTTTCCCGATAAAGCCTTAGCAGAGTGAATAGCCCTAAGAATCTCTTTATCCAGAGGATCCAGAATGGCAGCATCCAATCCTTTGGATATGGCTAAAGTAAGAAAAGTCCTATTCAATAGGCTTCTTCTGGGAAGACCGAAAGATACATTGCTA
>DFBI01000019.1:0-1333 GCA_002367335.1 Syntrophaceae bacterium UBA3084
TTCACAATCCTTCATGGAATCCATAGTATGTCTGACCAGCGCCAACAGGGCAATCGAATAATCGGCAGGAGCTCCCATCACCTCGGGGATTTCTCTATCTAATGTCAATTCCTTCTTAACCACGTGTTTAAAATCCAGATAGAAGTCGAAAAACGCCATTTCTGCTTCTATCAGCAGAGAAAGGTTAATTCGCTGTATAGTAGAATCATTTAACCTGTACATTTTCCCAGACACATCTTTGACCAAACAAAAAAGTCTGTCCGTTTCTTGTGTAATTAATTCAATATCGTTAATTATTTTTTCATAATCTTTGAGAGTTTTTTCATCTATTTTTTTGTTATTACTTAAATTTCTGAAATTTTCACTCGCCCTCTTCTGCAAAAGGCTGGAACGTCCCATTATCCCATTTAGAGGATTCGCAAAATTATGAATAATACCGGGAATGAGCTCTTGAACACATGTTGCCTCAAATTCTCTTTTCAGGTCATTGTAAATTTCTTTTTGCTTCACCTTTTCATTCCTTAACATCCTTCTTCTCTCCTTTACTTTCGAGCGCCTTGCTCGCTCGCACGAACTCTATCTATTATCAATTATTATTTTCTCCATCATTTTCCATGCTCGTTTTACTTTTTTTTCTCCCTCAATATCAATCTTATTTTTTAAGATGATGAACTTGTTGAATAAATAATTTATGAATATTTCCTTTTTCTATTACAGTTTTCTTTGCGTTCTTCTATAAAGACCCATTATCTCTTAATACTCTTAAGGTTCCCCGTAATTTCAATATTGACTGTGAATGGATCTGACAAATCCTTGACTCTGTTAATTCCATGATCAGCCCGATCTCTTTCAATGTCATTTCCTCATAATAATATAATGATAAAACAAGTCTTTCTTTTTCAGGTAAGGAATCTATCGCATTCTTTAAATTTTCTTTTAGTTCATGGTGAGTAATGAGAAAAAAGGGGTTTCCTTGTTCAATCTTTTCTAATACATCACATCGTGCATACTTTTCACAATAATCAGGTGGCAGATCATCAGTATTCAGTATGGATATACCTTTTGCTTCGTCAAGGAGATCATGATATTCTTCAAGTGATATATCGAGATAATTGGATACATCTTCTTCTGTAGGCAATTTTCCTAACTTTTTTTGTAATGTCGCATACGCACTTTCAAGTTTCGCGTTTTTGGCTCTTGCGGATCTGGAAACGGTATCCCTTGATCTCAACTCATCTAATATAGCACCTCTAATCCTGAACCGGGCATAAGTTTCAAACCTGACGTTTCTCCCTTCATCATACTTTTCTAAAGCAGACATTAGTCCTATCAC
>DFBI01000019.1:1495-2803 GCA_002367335.1 Syntrophaceae bacterium UBA3084
GGCAATTAAAAAGAGTTGTCTTCCTGCCTTTGAAGATGGGAATATCTCTGAGAGCAAACTTTGTTGCCTAACGGATTCCTGGACACTTGTGTCACACGGAACATACCCGATATATTCAATGGAGAGATTAAGAAAATCATCTGTCGTTTTGCTCAATCTTTCGTAAACATTTACAGCCTCACCTGAATTATTAGCCATATTGACAAGTATCATAAAACGTTTTGCCCCATAACCTTGATACAGAATCTTGATGAGGGCATAACCATCAGTAAGTGAAGTCGGGTCAGGAGACACAACAACAATAATCTCCTTGGCCAACATATTAAAATACATAACATTTCCTGCTATTCCCGCACCTGTATCAACAAACATAAAGTCGAGGTTTTCATTGAGATCGTCCAATTCCTCTATCAGCGTAAGCTTGTGCCCTCGCGATAATTCAGTCATTTCCTGAATTCCTGAAGCTGCCGGCAAAATCTTCATGCCACCCGGACCATGTATGATCACTTCGGACAGGGCTTTTTCGCCATGAAGAACATGGCTCATGTTGTATTGAGGGGTAATCCCCAAAATCACATCTACATTAGCCAATCCTGCATCTGCATCGAGAAGCAAAACCCTCTTTCCCCATTTGGAAAGAATATATGCAAGGTTTGCGGCTATATTTGTTTTGCCAACTCCGCCTTTGCCACTTGTTACAGCAATAACCCGCACATCACTATTCCTTTTTTTCCGTTTAACCGGCGGATTAATCATATAAAGATCTTTATTGTCCCTCTTCATTTCTCTTAGTACTCCAGCCTGATCCACGAAATCACCTCTTCTGTTTTTTCTTCAACTTCTTCGGATTTTTTAAACACCATATAAGCAACAAATGCCATTATTGAGGCGATGATCTCTTTGCTTTTAAACCGTAAACATATGTCAGAACTTCAGCAACTGCCTTGTGCAAATTTACCGGAATCATTTCATCCACATCAACTGTCTTATTCAATACTTGTGCCAGGGGTTTGTTTTCAACGATGGGAATATTATTTTTTACAACAATATCTTTTATCTTTTCGGCTATAAAACCTTTTCCTTCAATTCGCAATTAGTTCAGGTGACGACGTATTTAACTGGTTTCCATCCAGAAATTGTCCTTTTCCGCAATCTCAGCGCCTGCCTGTGCGTGTCCCTGTCTGCCGTGCCGGCACAGGCCGGCGCACGCAGACAGGTCAATCTGTGGGATTGTTTGTGCGGCGTACATTAGTACGCCTCCGCACAAGCCCTTGATTTTTTTGACCTTACGAAAAATTGCTCATTTTT
>DFBI01000172.1 GCA_002367335.1 Syntrophaceae bacterium UBA3084
TAACAACCACCAAGTTCATAGCACCACAGGAGAGATTCCTTCCTTGAGATTCCAAAAGGCACTGGATGATAAAAAATCCCTGTTCAGAGAGTTTAAGGTGCCTCCTCCTTTCCAGTCGAGAAAAGATATATTCTGCCTGAGAGCAGAACGAGTGGTTAACCCCTATCGAAAAATATCATTTAACAATCTTGAATTTCGCATCTCTGGGGTTCCTATAAGAGGAAGAGTCCAGCTTCGTATTGTTCCAAATAAACTCTCAGGACTTGCAGAGATTAGATTCTGGCATGAAAACAAGCTAGTGGGCATCCAAAAAGTTAAAAATGAAGACCTTAAATTAGTCCACTTTTAAATTTTAACTAACATACTTTTTAGACAAAAAAATAAATTTAGACATTTTTGTTGACTTTTTGATTTTAAGCACTTATTATTTTAAGCACTTATTATTTTAAGCACTTATTATAAGATCGTAGGGTTGAATTAAACAATGACAAAATTAATCGTTGAAATTATTTGGAATCACAGAAAATGTCGATTGCTTAATGATAAAAATGGGATGATACAAGAGCAATCATGAATATCGTTAATATATCAAATATAAGTTTAAAAAATATTTTATAAGGAGGTATAAATGTACAGGTCATTTAGATTGCTATTAAGTTTTTCACTGTTTCTTTCTCTTATTTATTTACCTGCATATGATCAATCCAGGGAAAATGGAGCAATTAGTGGTAAAGTGTTTATAGATGATGAAGGAAACGGCCTGCCGGGAGCGGTACTTATTTTACAGTCTTCCAGGGGTATTTCAAAAACCGTGGTATCGGATGAAGAAGGTAAATACCGGTTTCCCGCTCTTCTGCCGGGCCTATATTCTCTTGATGTTAAAGCAGACGGTTTTGTACCCCAAAAGCAGGAAAATATCCGGATCCATGTTGCCCAAACCTTGACCGTTGATTTCCAGCTGAAAATAGGTAAATTATCAGAAAAGGTTACTGTTTTGGGTAGGCCTCCACTCATTGATGTCAAGGATTCACAAACCGGGGTGGCAAATCTAACACAGGAGCTGATTGCTAGTATACCGGCAAGTAGTTGGAATGATACCAGGGATATTATGAACCTCGCTCCGGGTGTTGCCGGTGGTTCGGCTTATGGCGGAGCTGAGGAAAATGCCAATGCATATAACGTTGATGGAGTGACTATTTCTGATACTCAATGGGGTGAATCATGGGTAATGTTTAATTTTAATTCAGTTGAAGAAGCTCAAATGATGGGTATCGGAGCCCCTGCAGAATATGGCGGTTTTACGGGCGGTGCGTTTAATATTGTTACAAAATCCGGAGGTAATAATTTAAGCGGAGGTATGAATTTCTATTATCAGGGAACCGATTGGAACAGTGATAATTCCGGAGATCATGAAGATTTGGAAACTTCGCCGGCCGTAAAGTTAATCGATCCCAGTGTATTTATCGGTGGCCCGTTAATAAAAGATAAACTCTGGTTTTTTGCTGATCTTCAGCTTTATACCGATACATACCAGGCACCTGGTTTTCCCAAAGCTACTGTCACTAGAAGACCAAGAGGACTAGTTAAGTTGACCGCTCAGCTTAACGAGGCTAATAGAATTCAGGGCTTTGCCTCTTTCGATTCCGACGATCGGGATTATAGGGAAGGAGACGCTTATACTGATGTAGAGGCATCATATAAGTACCGTTCCCCCGATTATACATGGAATGCCAACTGGCTTAGTATTTTCTCAGATTACACTTTCAGTGAAATTAAACTTGCCGGTTTTATTACCGGTTCAAGTGGAGAAGGATATGGCTCGGGCCCAGGTCATGGCGATATTGTAACCCAGAGAAACAGCGTCAATTTTCGAGGGAGTTTTGATTATGACCAGACACGTTTGCAGGTAAATGCAGCTGTATCCCATCATGCAGAAGATTTTATTGCCGGTGATCACGACTTTAAATTTGGCGTTGAATACGGTTATGCCTCAAATACCAATGCATACGGATATAGTGCTGGCAGGTTTTATTATGATTATGGTGGTGAAAATTATTATATGTACCAGTGGGCCGGATATGATATAAAGACAGCTACCAATAAAATTGCAATTTATGCACAGGATACCTGGGCCGTTAATGACAGATTGGCCATAAATCCCGGTTTAAGATTTTCCATGTACAGGGGAAGATTGGCAAATCTGGATCAAACAGTTTATAAAACGCAGGGTTTTGCTCCCAGGATTGGAGTTAGTTATGATCTTTTGGGTGACCATTCAACTGTTCTCAAGGCCCATTATGGAAGATACTATGATGGTATGAAAGGACAGTACTACTCTAGTGCGGATCCAAGTAACGATGATTTTAGTATTTATTTCTGGGATCCGGACGCCCAGGAATTTATTCTGGATTTTGTTGAACCGGGAGGAACGTCAACAACGGTCGACCCGAACATAAAACATCCAAGTGTTGATCAGTTATCTTTTGGCCTGGAAAGAGAACTTTTTGAAGACGTTTCATTACAGATCACATATCTGTATAAGGTAAATAAGAATTTTATTGCCAGAGTAAATACAAATGCCCGCTATGAACAGGTTGTATATAATGATCCGATTACCGGTAATTCCTATAACGTATGGAATCAGACTACAGATCCGGCAAATAACGTTTATATGATGACAAATCCGGTTGCCGGCAGTTATGAAAGTGTGAAGATTACGCCTGAAAGGAAGTTCCACTCCCTGCAGTTTGTTCTAAATAAACGTTTCTCGAATAACTGGCAGATGTTGGCTTCATATGTTTATTCAAAAGCAACAGGGAGTTTTGATAACGATTTTGATTCACAATCCGCATGGACTTCAGCTTATGATGACCCAAATAATCAGATAAATGCTCAGGGCAAACTTACGTATGATCCTACCCATGTTGCCAAATTACAATTTTCATACCTGTTGCCGCTAAAAATTAACCTGGGTATTTTGGCGGAATACAGGTCCGGATGGAGATATAATCGTATGTTAAGAATTGCAGATCTAGATCAGGGAGCACAGAACATAATGGCTGAAAACCGAGGATCATGGAGATATCCGGCTCAGACCCGTCTTGATATACGGGCTGAAAAAAGTTTTAAATTTGGAACTCATAATTTCAGTATAATAATGGATGTATTCAATGTATTTAATGCAGGAACGACTACCTATATTATGAATATTCTCGGTCCCGAATACGGCACCGTTATCGAAATTATGAGTGCCAGAGCATTCCGTCTTGGAGTTCGTTATTCATTTGATTAAGATGTTTAAATATTAGCGATTTTGAAAGAAACGGGGAGGATTTATTTCTCCCCGTTTCTTTAATACAAATTAACGTTACATCTTTGTTGCAACAATGGCACCGTTCAATGGACTTTTATGGATCTGCTAAACGAGGATCATCTCAAACAGCAGGCAGGTGTTAAGGAGAATTAAAACGAAGACCCAGATGATCATCACTGCTGTATTGATCAGTTTTCTCCCTCATGTCTGACCGAATACTATGGCCGCCTTTAGCCAGGCTTAACTCTCCGGAAGCATCTGTCCAGGCTCCTCCTCTAATACATCTTTGCAGGTTACTGCCCCACCCTCCGGGAACTTTGAACTTCTTTCTTCTAATATTTATAACAATAGCGATTTTTGGTTATGTCGCCTGTACAAGCCCGCAGAGCGATGGTTTGGATATCTTGATCTTAAACGGCAAGATCGTTAATGGAACAGGAAATCCCTGGTTTTACGGTGATGTAGCCATAAAAGACAACACCATAGTCGCTATAGGAAACCTTAACAGCAAAACCGCAGCCCTCGTCATCGATGCGGAAGGCCTCATCGTCTCTCCCGGTTTTATCGACATGCACACACACTGCGACGATTACGGATTAGGGGAACCCAGCTCCAATGTCAATCTGAATTACTTGATCCAGGGAGTCACAACGGTCCGGACAGGAAGCTGCGGATCAGGGACGTACAAGATCGCCGACACCAAAGCGGCCTGGGAAGAGCTGGGCATCGGAACTAATGCCGTTCTTCTTGTGGGAAATATGCCCGTCCGTGAGGAAGTCATGGGCGATGATCAGCAGCGGGCTCCCACGCAAACAGAAATCGAACAAATGCAGGAATTGATCCGCCGAGCGATGCAAGAAGGCGCATGGGGAATCAGCACCGGGCTGGAATACGAAGGCTATAATAAAGTCGTAACCACCGAAGAAGTTATCGCCATCACTCGGCCTGTAGCTGAATTCGATGGAGTCTACACCTCCCACATGCGGGACGAAGCGGCACTTATGCTGGATGCCATAAACGAAACCATTCGCATAAGTGAAGAGACAGGGGTTCCTGTAAACTGCACGCATATAAAAGCGACCGGGAAGCTCAATTGGGGCTTGATGAAAGAAGCTGTGGCCCTCATCAACAAGGCGCGGGATCGAGGGATCCCGGTGAGCGCAGACCAGTATCCCTATCTGCAGGGCTCGCCGATCGGGTTCATCACGGATCTCGTTGACATACCGGAAGATATGGAACCTTTTGATGAACTGCGGAAAAAGCTCTGGGATCGTGAAATATCTGAAAACGAGAGGGAACAAACGCGCCAACAGTATGTGGCGGAACTGCAGCAAGCCCTTAAAGATCCGGCCAAACGAAGGCGTATTAAAGCCTCAACCTATGAAGACCGTTCTGAAAACCCCAGCGCGGTCGTCCGGTGGGGATGGCAGGATTTCAGGATCAAAGTTGCTGTCAAAAACCATCACCTTGTGGATAAAATGCTGCTTGATATCATTCAAGAACAAAACAGAGACGGTTTCGATGTGATTGCTGACTTGATCCTCGAAGAGCCCGATATCCTGTTTGCCTCAGGCTCACAGTCAGAAGAGGATATGCGGCACGCAATGGTGCAGGACTGGGTAATGGTCAGCAGTGACGGAGGAGCTCTTCCTATTGTAAAAGATACGGACAAGCAGGTTCGCGGCCATCCCCGCGAATTCGGCAGCCAGACAATTGTCCTGAGGAAATTTGTCCGCGAGGAGGATATTCTGACTTTGGAGAACGCTGTCAGGAAGATGACCTCACTCCCAGCTCAGTATTTAAAAATGAATGACCGGGGATTGCTGGTTGAGGGGTATAGGGCTGATGTAACAATTTTTAATCCTAAAACTGTTCGGGATAACGCCACATACGACAATGCCTTTGAATATGCTACTGGGATTGAATATGTGATTGTGAACGGAAAAGTCAGCGTAGATAAAGGACAATACAACGGAACGCTTAATGGGAAGGTGCTGTTAAAACCTCAGAGGTAGTACATTTGTACTAAAGAGAGACATAATTCAAGAAACCTATTCCGGGTTTCTGCCCTGGATCCCAGGAATTTTATTTCATCAAAGCCTTAACATATCTTCGAAAGATCATGTTTCTGGTTTATTCATTTCCATGGTATTCAAATGATTATAGATTGTCGCCCTGGAAACGCCGAGGATCTTTGCAGTATAGTTAACTGCGTTGGTTGCTCGAAAGGCACCGGCTTCGTGGAGTAAATGCACCAGTTGCATACGCTCTTGCGTAGTTAACTTTGAAAAAGCGCAGTTTCTCTCTTTTCGAAACCTTTGCACAAAGATATTAATCCTATTTTCCCAATCATCATTAAAAAGCTCATCTAAATTTGATGAATCTGCAGTTGTCTCTAAAAAGAGATTGAATACATTTTGAATATGCTGGACTCTCTCAATATTAAAATTAATACACATTAAGCCGATCGCTTTGCCATCATCATTCCTCAGCACACTTGTCGTATACTTGACGTCGTGCCCATAGAAGTTTTTTTGTATGAAGGGACCATGAATGTCCAGTCCTTTCTCAAAGCCTTTACTTTTAATATCATCTATGCAAGAACTATCACCAACTTGACGTTGGGTGAAGTTATTAAAAATCTTTACGATCTGATTTTTCTTTATATCGTGTAAGACCACTTCTGCAAAAGGATAGAGTAGTTTTGCTATAGCTTCTGCAATTGGAAAGTATTTTTTAAAATCTCTCATTCTCACAAGTCTCCTCTTTACAATTATGTCTAGATTGCACAGAAAGGTCAAGGTTTCGTTGCCTCAAATTCAAATCTTTACATGAAGTTATGTAAATCAATCAATCGAGATTGGCAATCGTCCTGGCACCGATTAATTACCTTTTACAGAGGGAAAATGATCAATTATTTCATGGCATTTATTGTGAGGATTGTGTCGTTTCAGCCAAATTCGGACCACACATGATATTTCTTAAGCGATGGTTTGGGTATAATAAAATCACGCAAGGAGATATGCATGAATACAAAAAAGAAGCCGGGGCCTGAATCGATCGTTCGGGAGATCAAACGAAAAACCCGCCGTAAATACTCAGCCGAAGAGAAGATCCGTATTGTTTTGGAAGGACTAAGGGGTGAGCAAAGCATTACAGATCTAAGCCGCAGAGAAGGGATCCACCCAGGTATATACTACAAATGGAGCAAGGCCTTTCTTGAGGCCGGTAAACAGCGTTTATCAGGCGATACAGTCCGGGAAGCTGGCTCTGAGGAAGTGGGGGAACTGAGAAAAGAGAATGATGAATTAAAGCAGGCAGTAGCAGAGATAATCCTTGCAAACCGGAAGCTAAAAAAAACCTTGAAGGGTTTGGAATAAGGATAAACCGGTATATGAAGTACACCCAATCTGAGAAAATGGAGATTATCCGCATGGTTGAAGAGTCAAGCCTCAGTGTCAGATGTACTCTTCGTCAGATCGATATCAGTCGCAGCACATTTTACCAATGGTATAAGAGGTATCAGGAAGATGGCTTTGAGGGGCTAGCCCCAAAACATCGGACACCGCTTCAGTTCTGGAATGCCATACCTGAGTGGGAAAAGCAGCGGATAGTGGAAATAGCCAGACAGTATCAAGAAAAATCCTGCCGGGAGGTGGCTTTCCATATTACAGATAAAGAGGGATATTTTATCTCGGAATCAAGTGTTTACCGTATCCTCAAGTCCCACGATCTTGTCACATCTGCTGTCTACACCGTAATCTCAGCCAAAGATCACTTCGAACATCCCACATCTCGGATCAATGAGTTGTGGCAAACGGATTTTACATATCTAAAGGTCACCTCATGGGGATGGTATTATCTATTAACGGTTCTCGACGATTATTCCCGCTACATCATCGCCTGGCAACTATGTAAAACAATGAAAGCCGAAGATGTAAAAATCACTCTGGATCAAGCCATTGCTAAAACCGGAGTCCAACATATCCATGTCTACCATCGCCCCAGACTGCTCTCAGATAACGGCCCGTGCTTCATCTCAATGGAACTGAGAGGCTATCTCGGCCAGCATGATATGAAGCACATTCGGATCAGAAACTATCATCCCATGACACAAGGCAAGATCGAACGTTATCACAGATCCATGAAAAACCTTATCCTGCTGGACAATTATCATTGTCCTTCAGAGCTTGAGACCAGGATCTCAGAATGGGTCGACTACTACAATAGCCACCGTTATCATGAAGCCATAGATAATGTTACTCCAAGTGACCGCTTCTACGGAAAAGAAAAGGAGATCCTTAAACAAAGACAGAAAACAAAAACGGAAACCATGTATCAAAGGAGGAAAATTTATCGATCGTTTTTAATAAACAACTTGATGGAAGATATTAATTAAAGGTATTATGAAAGAGCAAAATCGTCGCTTAAGGATTTGTCCGAATTATTTGACGACATACACAAAAGGATATTTTTGCATTTTATTTCACTCTTACGGGATAAGGTGGCCGCTTCATTTTTTTAGGTGGATTTTTCTTCAGCTCATCCATGATAACTTCGATAGCCTTTTCTAGTTGCGGATCACGCCCCGCAATGACATCCGCCGGCCATTGTTCTACTTCAATATCCGGAGGTACGCCCACATTTTCAACAACCCAACCATCCTCATCCCATATCGCAAGGTTTGGAGCGGTAACAGTTCCGCCATCCATCAGAACAGGAAACCCGAGTGTTCCTACCAAACCTCCCCAAGTACTTTTTCCTATCAACGTACCCATTTCAAATTTTCGAAACATAAATGGCAGTAAATCACCACCTGACCCGGCTTCCTCATCGATAAGCATGACCTTAGGTCCCAGAATGGCTGCACTGGGTGTTCTTAGGTCAGCGCCATAGCGCATGTTCCAGTTGGCGATAAACGGGCGCCTCAAAATATCAATATAATAATCCGGCAAATCCCCACCGCCATTAAACCTTTCGTCTACTATGATAGCGTCTCTGTCTGCCTGCGGGAAAAAATAACGTTTGAAATAGGTAAGCCCCAGGGTTCCAGTGTCTGGTACATAGACATATGCGACACGACCTCCCGTGGCTTCGTCAACTTTTTTCAAGTTTCCTTCCACCCAATCGCGATTTCGCAGGTCTCTCTCACTTTCAACCGGAACAACGCTTAAGAGACGAGAGCCTTTGGAATTCGGGTTTGGTCCCACCATTATTTCCACAATCTTTTCCGATGTATTTTCGAACAGGCGGTAAAGATTCGTAGAGGAGGTAAGTTCTCTGCCATTCACAGCAAGAAGATACTCTCCTTCCTTGATGTTCAGGCCTGGTTCAGTCAACGGAGAGCGAAGCTCCGGATTCCAGTTTAAGCCACCATACACTTTCCTAAACCGATACCGTCCATTTTCAATGCTATAGTCTGCGCCCAATAAGCCGCCAGGAATGGTTTCGGGATCGTGCAAATAGTCTCCGCCGCCAACTTCGTGATGACCTACCGCCAACTCACTACACATCCATCGAATCAGCCGATTCAAATCACTGCGGCTGGCCAAATGCGGCAGAAAAACTTTGTATTTTTCGCGCATGGCTTCCCAGTCCACACCATGCATATTGGTCGCATAAAAATAATCACGGTTGATTCTCCAGGCTTCATGAAAAATCTGGCTCCATTCAGCCATTGGATCAATATGAACTTGGATCGCATCGATTTTTAGCTCGCCCTTCCCGGATTCAGCCTTGTCGGAGGATGATTCAGCCATATCAGAAGATGGAACAATATTCCAGGTTTGTTTAGCCCGATAGAGAATCTTTTTTTTGTTTTTTGAAAGTTGATAACTATTCACGTCGGTTAGGAGGATTTTATCTTCCCGCTCCTTAAGATCATATTTGTGCAGTTTTGTCCCTTTCCACTGCTCCCATTCAATACCGTATTCCCCAGGACCTTTTGCGCTTGCAGGCGCTTGCAGATAATAAATCTGGCCTTCATCGCCAACCTGGAGACTGAAAAAATTTCCCGCTTTCACCGGAAGAGAAATAATCCGCTTGTTGAGGCCATCAAAATCAATGGCAATAGTTTCTACCGTCTTCCTGTTTTCTTTTTTTGATTTTTCCTTTTCACCTTCTTCTTCCTTACCGTCATCTTCCTCCTCGTCACTCTCCTTTGCCAGGGGTGACAACAGATCCTTTTGCAGCGTGGCTAAATATATCGCGCGGGTCCTCCGCATCTCAGCAGTTGACATGGCAAACCAATTATTGATCGGTCCGGCGTCGGTAGATGCAAAAAAGTAGATGTATTTTCCGCTTTCATCAAAGACCGGGTCACTCACATCACTCAAGCCATCGGTGATAGGATAAGATTTGTTGTTTTCAATAGAGTAGACATAAACTTTTTTAGTTAATGCAGCGCTATCCAGAGTGTAAGCAATCCATTTCGAATCAGGAGACCAGATGCCGCGAATGGTTCCAAACGCATCTGGGGTATTGCGATATTCTGATGCGATTTTTTTTGATTTTCCGTTTTCTAAATCTATCCAGTAAAGAGTTCTTGAATTATCAGTAAACGTCATCTTTTTACTATCGGGAGACCAGACTAGCTTGCTATAAATGCCGGATCCCTTTATTTTATATTCTTTACGTTTTCCCTTGCCATCATGTTGTTTGATATAGAGCAAGTACTCACCGGTTTCATCTGAAAAATAAGCAATGGACTTTCCATCCGGAGACCAGACCGGTGAGCGTTCATGAGCCCCCGTTGTGTTGCTTAAATTACGCGGATCGCCTTTTTTTGCCGGAACGGTGATGATTTCACCACGAAATTCAAAAACGGCTCTTGCTCCGGAGGGCGATATTGAAGCATTACGAATATAACGAGCTCCTTTTACATAGCGGCGACGAAGCTCTGGCAGATCCGTTGTGACGCTAATGGACAGCTTTTTACTTCGCGCATCTTGCAGATCGAAAACATGAAGACCACCGGCCTGTTCAAATATGATTTTGTTGTCGCCGGCGGAAGCGTGGAGAATGGGGAAGTCAGTAAATTGAGTCAGTTGTTCTATCTCATTTGATTGAACATCGTAGTAGAACAGGTTGAACTCGCCATTTCTGTCGGAGAGAAAATAGACCCTATCTCCAATCCACATAGCGTCGATGTCATTACACCTGCCTTCCGGTCGAGGAATCTTCTTCACCGAGTGATCACCGAAAGTATAAAGCCATATTTTAGAAACAGTCCCTCCCCGGTAGTTTTTCCACTGGCGAAAGTTTTCAGAATTCGGATTGTAGGCCATTCTTTTACCGTCTGGCGAATAAGTTGCCTTGAAGACGTGGGGGATTTCCAACACTTCCGGAAAAGCACCTGCAACCGGCACTGTAAAAAGTCGAGTATATCGCCCTGAAAAATCATAGCGGGAGGATATAAAAAGAACAGAACCTTCCGGTGTAAACCCACGTACAATATCGAAGCCAGGATGCCATGTGAGACGTTTCGGAATACCGCCTTCCACAGGGAGAATATAAACGTCCGTATTACCATCATATTCTGCGCTAAAGGCTATCTGTTTGCCATTCGGAGAAAACACAGGATTTGATTCGACTCCATCATCTGAGGTCAATCTCCGAACGTTTTTTCCATCAAGATCGGCAGTCCATAGATCACCGGAATAAACAAAAGCAATGTGGCTTTTGCTGATAGCCGGTTGGCTCAAAAATTTGGTGTCTTTGTTGTCGATCTGACCCACCAGGATTGCAGGAAGACCTATGATCATTACTAATACCAAAACAACGGGATAAATAAATCTCTTCATGATGAAAACCTCCCTTTTCAAGTGATGTTATTTATAAATACATTTGCAAAACTGTTCTGGCGGACTCAGTGCATCTAAATTGTGCCGAGAAATTACAGTCATTACCTGCCATCGATGAGTTTGTAACTTATCGAACTTGGATACTTGGAACTATGGTAAATGCGGTGGGTTGCTTTAACAAAATCCTCCGCTTTTGCCTCAAATATATTATCAACATACTTCTGTGGATTACGATCGATAAAAGGGAACATGCTGCTCTGTATTTGAATTTGAAGTTTATGACCTCGTTTGATGGTATGCAATACATCATAGAGTTTAAATTGCACCTGAGTCGGAACATCAGGTTGAAATGGTTCTGGTGTACTCATACTGTTTCTGTAGCGCCCACGGATCACCCCCCAACGAACCAGTTCATGGCGGTTTCCGGTATCATTATCAACTACATTATCATTGATATCCATCCCAGGAAATACGTCAATTAACTTGACTACGAAATCGGCTGCCGACTCTGATGTTGAAACCCATAAATCCAATTTTATTTCACCGGCAATCGTTTGATCCATTTCTGCGGTTTCTGTCTCGAAAACCAGGACATCGGTACGGCGCGCCGTAAAACGCTGATCTTCTACCATATAATTTTCGGTCCAACCGCTGTTGATGTAGGCTGAGTATGGAACTGGCTTGTTCGGGTCACTGATATATTCGCTGTAACTTGCTCCGGTTGCTGATCTACTCGCCAGTTTCTGGTTAGCTGCAAAGTACAAAGACTGCTGCTTACTTCTTTTTGGTGGCCAATTGTTGAATTTCCGCCAGCGGTTAGCACCCGTTTCAAACACTGTTGCCGTCGCCAGATTGGCAGAATCCTTGCCTTTTAGGTGTTGATTAAAAAAAGGTAACTGGATATTATCCTGATACCAGGTAATGGTATCAAAGCCAAAATCGGCCTCGCCTAATTTATCACTGCCTTCGCTGCCATTCCATTGTCCATGTGACCAGGGTCCTATCACCAGATGCACATTTTCATTTCGGTTGTTTTTAGACATTGTTTGGTAAGTGGCTAGTGGGCCATAGAGATCTTCAGTATCAAACCAGCCGCCAACGATGAGTGTTGCCGGTTTTATATTATTTAAGTGCTGCAGCACATTTTTTGCCTGCCAGAATTCATCATAATTCGGGTGTTCCGTGAGTTCATTCCAGAAAGGTCTCTCGCCTTTGAAGTAATTCTTGTTAACATTGGACATTGGGCCGAGTTTGAGAAAAAAATCATAACCATCGGGTGTTGTGGGGTCAATTATTTCCTCTGGCCGGTAGGTATATAGGCCTTCGTGCTTCAAGTCGAACGAATCGAAGAATAAAAATGCCATCGAAATTATGAAAGCACCATTACGATGAAAATCATCAAAAAACCAGTTGGCAATTGGCGCTTGTGGTGAAATAGCTTTCAAAGCTTTATGGCTATTGATGGCGCCAACCGAAGTGTAAAAACCTGGATATGAAGTACCCCACATACCAACTTTACCGTTATTGTTCGGTACTTTTTGAATCAAGCAGTCAATAGTGTCATAGGTATCGGTCGCATCGTCGGTTGCATTGCCTCCTTTTTTGTAGGCATCTTGCGGACGCATATTGACGTACTCGCCTTCAGACATAAATTTGCCACGTACATCCTGAAATACAAAAATGTAACCATCTTTCTCAAAGTTCTCGCCGGGGCCGAGACTGGTCATGTATTTATTTACACCGTAAGGGGCAACGCTATATGGTGTTCGTTCCATCAACATAGGGTACTTTTGTGAGTCATCAGTTGGCACATAGACAGCTGTAAACAGAGTTATGCCATCGCGCATCGGTATCTGATATTCGTATTTTGTATAGTGAGAACGAATATAATCCGTGCGCTTTTGCTCTTTGTCATCAATTTCAGCATAAAGGATATTGCACAGTAAAAGCAGGATAAAACCACTAAATATTTTTCTCATTATTGATGATTTCATAGGATGAACTCCCTTTGATTTTGTATTACATTTAGATGTATTAAATCTTTAGTAAATGTAACCTTAATGTAATTCATTTCTTAATTCGTTTCCACGGCTCCCATTCAATACCGCGGATATATTTTTGCATCCATTTCACTTCTTCTATAGTCATGATACGTGATAGTCGCGGTTCAACGATATCGTGTCCCTGTCGCGGCAATTTAATATAACGAACAGGTGCTTTGCCAATATCTTTGATAGCTGTGAACAACATTAAGCTCTGCCCGACACTACTCGTCTGGTCTTCACCCCCGTGTACAATCAAGGCAGGAGTAGTGATATTTTCTACATGTGTTATGGATGAGTGATCCCTCCATTCTTCCGGATTACTCCACGGTTTGCCGCCAATATACCATAATCCGAGATCAAAACTAAAACCGGGACCGACTTCCGCTGCCCAGTTGGTTACTCCCGCTTCGATTGTGGCTGCTTTGAATCGCTGGGTTTGTGTAATCGTATAACTGGTGCTAACGCCACCCCAACTCGAACCACGAATACCCAATTGATCGGGATCAACATATCCTTCTTCGATAAGTTTATCGATACCTGTCATTTGGTCAATATATTCGCCATCTCCAACTTCTCCAATCAATCCGCGTAGCAATTCATCACCGTACCCGCTGCTGCCTCTCACATTGGGCGCCAGGATTGCATATCCAAGTCCCGTGTATAGATGCAAATCCATTGTAGTTGCTGAATAATAACATTCAAACTTGTTAGAAAATACACCTTGTGGTCCGCCATGAATATAGAGTATTAAGGGGAGTTTTGTTCCCTTCTTATAATCCCCCGGCAGATAGAATAATCCTTCAATTTTCATACCGCCTTTGCTTTTCCAGCTTATCACCTGACCTTTTCCGAGAAGGATTTTCTCTTTTATCCAAGGATTTGCGTCTGTTAAGCGTACTGGTTTGAATTTTTTAACGGAAGATGCGTATATATCTTTGGGAGTATTAAAATCACTGAATGTATAGACCATTTTTTTTCGGTCTTTTGAGAACGCGTATGTTACCAGGGAGCCTGTTTCATTTGTTACCGGAGCAACCTTACCTGAACTTATCTCCATTCTATAAAGATTTTGATTTGATTTCCGGTATTCATTGTATAATACACTTTTACCATCGGGCATCCATGTTATATTGCTTGTGAAGCCATAATATTCACTTTCGATTCTTCGTTTCTTCCCGGTATCAGGATTCATTATCCAGAAATACCCATTCGTTAAATCGTAGAAATCTTCACGCTTAGGTGCACGGTATATAAATGTTTTCCCGTCAGGAGCCCAGAGTGGATTACTCTCCGGAGCATTGTTATCTGTGAGACGTTTGACTTTTTTGGTGCGTACATCGGCTAAATATAACTCAGCCCGAAATGGTTCGTTGACACGATTTTCTTTTCGGGCTACAAATACAATGCGGTTTCCGTCCGGAGAAATATCAAATCCTTCAGTGAGGAATCCTTCGTTCGTAATGCGTGCTTCTCGTTTGGTTTCAATATTAAATACCCAGAAGTTCTCCCAACGCCCTTCATTTTTTCCATTTGGTCCTTCATCAATGAATATTGGGTCTGCGCCCAAATCGTGTTCTTTTTGTTCTTCATCACTTAATTGTTCTTCTGCGGTAAAGAAGATTTGTTTTCCATTCGGTGCCCAATTACAACTTCCTATACCGCCTTTATGATCTGAATATTGGATTGCCTCACCACCGGATGTTGGAATGAGAAATAACTGTCCTTTATCATCAACTGGACGAATAAACGATAAATACTCTCCATCCGGTGAAAACTGGAATGATTCTCCACCTGCTTCTCCAATATATTGGATTGCTTCACCTCCGTTTGCGGGGATCATGTAATATGACGTTTTCTTCCCGTTCCGATCCCAATCGAGTTCTGTTTTTGAATAGAATACCCAATCCCCATCCGGAGATAATAATATATTTCCAATTTCGACAAATGCTAACCGGTCATCCACTGTCATTGGTCGTTTCCCATCGGTCTGAGCAAAGAGAGTAGACCATGTAAATAAAGCGGCGAATAAAACAACACTTAATCTTTTCAAAAAATCCTCCTGTAAAATATTTAATTTATACAAATGAGACGCATGATATAATCTGAATAGTTTTTCTATAGGTCACTGTCTCGCTTCCACGGCTCCCATTCAATACCGCGAACATATTTCTGCATCCACTTGATTTCTTCTACACTAAAAATGCGTATATGCCTCGGCTCATTAAAACCATGGCTCTCTCTCGGAAATTTGATATAGCGTACCGGCACTTTACCGATATCCATCAGTGCAGAAGAATACATCAGGCTCTGACCAACACTGCTTGTCTGATCTTCAGCCCCGTGAATGAACAAGACTGCCGTTTTTGTAACATTTGTCACATGCGTAATCGATGACCGTTTTACCCATTCCTCCCGATTGGTCCAGGGTTTTCCGCCAATATACCAGAGTCCGACATCAAAGCTGAAACCCGGCCCGACTTCCGCTGCCCAGTTGCATACACCGCATATAACAGACGCCGCTTTAAACCGGTCAGTCTGGGTAATGGTATAGCCGCTGGAAACACCTCCCCAGCTCCCTCCGCGTATTCCAAGCTGGTCAGGATCAACATATCCAAGTTCGATTACATGATCTACACCGCTCATCTGATCAATAAATTCGCCATCCCCAACTTCACCTATCAGTCCGCGCAGAATCTTATCCCCATAAGAATCGCTTCCCCGGACATTCGGGGCTAAAACTGCATATCCCAGTCCGGTGTACATATGGAAGTCGGCTCTGAAACCGTTTTCAAAGTGTGCTGGTGGGCCGCCATGGACAAAAAGTATCAGAGGAATGCGCGTTCCTTCCTGGTAGTCTCCAGGCAAATAGAAAGCGCCTTCAATCTCCATTCCCCCCTTGCTTTTCCAACGTATGATATCACCCTTCGCCAGAAGTATTTCTTCCTTAATCCACGGATTGGCTTTTGTCAAACGGATGGGTTTCAAATTGCCCACCCGTGACACATAGATGTCGCTTGGCGTGGTAAAATCACTAAAGGAATAGACCATTTTTTTCCGGTCTTTTGAATAAGCGATGACTCTGAGGTTTCCCGTTACATCTGTTATAGCAGTCACTTTACCGGTTTTGATATCCATCCGGTAGAGATTGGAATTTGTCCGGCGGGCCTCATTAAAGAGAATACTTTTCCCATCAGGCATCCAAACCGCTTTGCCGTCGGTGTCATATTCGACGGCGCCATTATTATATTCATATTTCCGCTTTTCTCTGGTATCAGGATTCATTAACCAGAAATAACCCTGCGTAAGATAATAATCCTTATCGGATGGAGCCCTGTACATAAATGTTTTACCGTCAGGTGCCCAAACAGGATTTTCTTCAGGCGCATTATTGTTTGTGAGACGGATGACCTCCCCAGTGCCTACTTCAGCGGTGTAAAGCTCAGCCCGATAAGGGTGGTTAACACGGTTTTCTCTGCGGGCTGAAAAGACAATACGGTTTCCGTCTGGCGAAACATCAAAACCTTCAAAAAGCAGATTTTCATTGGTAATTCGCCGTTCTTTTCTTTCGGCCAAATCAAATTCCCAGAGATTGATCCATGCCTCCTGATTCTTTCCATTTGGTCCTTCATCGATAAATATCGGATCTGCTCCCAGGTCATGTTCTTTTTGATCTTCATCGCTTAACGTTTCTTCTGCAGAAAAAAATATTTTCTTTCCGTCTTTTGACCACTGATACGAACCGATTCCGCCTCGATGGTTTGTAATCCGGACAGCTTCTCCTCCGCAAGTCGGCATTAAATATAGCTGCTCTTTCTTTTCAAATTCACGGGTAAAGGACAAGTGTTTTCCGTCAGGCGAAAACTGAAATGAACCGCCGCCGGCGTCGCCGATATACTGTTGTGGTTCACCGCCATTAGCAGAAACCATGTAATAAGTCGTTTTTCTTTTGTTCTTGGCCCAGTCGAGTTCGGTTTTTGAATAAAATACCTGTCTGCCGTCTGGAGACATAAGCGCACTGCCGATACTGACCATATTGAGTTCATCATCAACAGTGAAAGGGCGCAGCGCATCCTTCTGCGCAAAAGCACTTGTTAACAATAAGCAAATGGCAAGTATACAACAAATAAAAGTTTTCATTTTTTCCTCCATAACCTCAATTTACTGCCAATCATTCCATTTCTTTCTTGGAAACATTTCATCACGCATTGCTACATGGTAAACAATTGCAGCAATGATAACAGCATTTTGCTTTAGATTGTCTTCTTTGACCATCTCATAGACATCCATACTCGAATGTACCGTGATGTTCTCGTATGTTTCAGGATCCTGGATAAAATCAAATGAAGGGATGCCATATTCATCAAAAACAATTTGATCCAAGCCAGCATCGCTTTTAGAAGTTATTGTATTTACGCCAAGGTAAGCAAATGGTTCAAGATAGGCTTTGAAAATATGTCTGACCGCTTCATTACCCTCCATATAAATACCCCTGATTTTACCCAGGCCACCATCCAAATTTAGATAAACAGAATGTTCTGCATGTTCCTTTTTTAATATTTTACTCTTTAGTTGACTTCTCACCCTTAACATATTTATTAAACCAATTCAGATATCTTTCATAGCGGTCTTTCTGGAATGAAGGATATCTGATGCCATGATGCTCATCCGGATATACAACAAGCTGTGTTGGGACACCAAGTCTTTTAAGTGACTGATACATCATCTCCGAATTCAATATTGGACAGTTAAAGTCTTGTTTTCCACCAATAAACAATGTCGGTGTTGTAACATTGGTGATATTATTAATTGGAGAGAGCTCTTCCCATAATTCTGTATTTTCCCATGGCAGGCCAAACTCCATCTCATACCAGAGTTGGTACATGTCATGTCCGTAATTCGCACGATACAATGCATCGCTTGCCCCTGATACGGCACCTTTGAATCTATGAGATTTTGTTATAACATAATTTGTCATGATACCGCCGTAAGACCAACCGCCAACACCGAGTTTTTCCGGATCAGCATAACCTTTTTCAATTACATAATCAATGCTGGCTATTACATCCTCAAAATCTTTCTTACCCCATTTAGCATAAATTCCTTGAGTAAATTCCTGCCCGTATCCTGTGGATCCTCTCGGATTTGGCGCTACAACAAGGTAACCGTTTGCCGCCCAGAGTTGGAATTCAAAATAAAATTCAAATGTATATTGCGCCATTGGTCCGCCATGAGGCGCTAATATTGTCGGATATTTTAAATTGGGATTAAAACCTATTGGTTTGTATACAAATGCTTCTATCTCTGTACCGTCTTTACTTTTATAATGGATATTCTCAACTTCAGTCAGCTTTAATCTCGACATTAACGTATCATTTACAGTAGTTAATTTACGTAACTTCTTATTCTCCAGCATAAATATTTCCCTTGGTAAATGCGTATTTGTTACCATAACCGCAATAGCTCCTTTTTTACTAATATCATAATCTCCGGCAATATTTCTTCCTTTTACAAGTCTTTTCAGGTTTTTACCATTATTAGTAATAGAAGCCAGATTATTTTCACCACTATCCTCAAGCAAAAATGTTAATGTTTTACCATTGGGAGTAAACCGGAGGGAAGAAGCATTTCTATCCAAATTCTGTGTTAAAGCCCTGGGTGTACCGCCGTTTGAGGATATTATTGCAACATGGTTTGTATTAAAACCAGAAAATTTACCATTGTAGGGAATAGTTATATAAGCTATGGATTTACCATCCGGACTCCAAACTGGTGAATTATCCATACCGGTATTTTTCGTCAATTGAAGCAGCGTTTTACCTTTGTCTGTATTATCAGCAGAGACTATCCATATATCGGAGTTTTCATTTGCATCAGGATTATCAGTCCTGTTGCTGACAAAAGCTATGGATTTGCCATCCGGGCTCCAGGCTGGATTATAGTCATCAAAATTTCCTGATGTTATTTGTGTAACCTTTTTATCCTTCATATTAAATGTGTATAAATGAGTTCGTCTGTTGTCAAGATATCCCGGGGCGTCTTCTTTAAATTGAAGCCGGTCTACAACCCATGGTCTTTTCTTCTTTTTTTTCTTCGTTTCTTCATCTTTATCTTCTTCTAAATCATCCGGACCCGGATCCTTAATAGTCAATAGTATTCTTTTTCCATCCGGAGACCAGACATAATTATCAACACCTTGCTTAACGTCAGTCAGTTTTATAGCCTCGCCTCCCAAACTGTTCAATGCCCAAACTTGCGTTTTGCCTTTATTGCGGGCAGATAAAAATGAGAAGTATTTCCCATCCGGACTCCACTTCGGGCGACTTGAGGAACTGGCTTCTGCAGTCATAGGTATTGCCTCACCACCCTCTACCGGAATCTTCCATATCCTTGTTTTAGACTCGTTTTTCTTAAGATTAGTCGTAGATACTGTGTAGGCTACCCATTTACCATCCGGGCTTAATTGCGGATTACCAACGCGTTTGATCTTGAAGAAATCATCTACTGTAATCGGACGTAAAGTTGATTGTTTTTGAGCAGATACATAAGAGAATGATGTCAATAGAAAAACAAAAAATACTACTAAAATTGTAATCTTTCTAAAATTCATAAATTCCTCCTTACTACCATTTTAATAACATTCATTTTAACTAACTCAGTTAAATTTTTACTTTCATTTTTTTATTAAACTTTTTTCACTACCTTTATCTTCCTTACTCCTTCTTTATAAGAATTTTCTTTTTGCTCTTTCTCTAAATCTCCTCCAATTTTCTGTAATTTTCACCTGCTGGCATTCTGGAATAAACGTATCACAGGTAAAAAAATAATGTCGTGGATATAACGAAATCTTTGTCCCGACACGTCGTTTTCGTTATTGTACCACAACCGGCCCGATGCCTTCTTTCCTAAGCAGCCTGTTAAATTCCGCAATATCTTCTTTTATAATGCTTTCATATTCCTTGACTAAAACATCCCACTCTGCATTCAGATCGACGAGTCGGGCGCTGGCGCCGGCAGAAGATTATTGCGCAGCGGCATCCAGTTCTCCCCATCATTAAGACTGAAATAAAT
>DFBI01000131.1 GCA_002367335.1 Syntrophaceae bacterium UBA3084
GTCATTCCGGCGGAAGCCGGAATCCAGTAATTTCAATATGTTCTGGATGCCGGATCAAGTCCGGCATGACGTTTTTGGGACTTTTTACGAGTTCATCAATTTTGATTTTCCGAAAAGTATATTCCCGCTTGCTCCGGGCACCTGATCCTTCAGCGGTAATCGTCTCATTACACCATAACGATCTTTGTAACTTGCAGCCACAACCCGCCATTCACCCGTGGTCTTTCTCAAAAATACACTGACTTCGGTTGAGCCCTTCGATCCCTTAACTCGCATTTTGAATTTTGCCGTACCTTCTCTGCCGGACATTCTTACAAACCCCAATGTAACCAATCCGAATCTCATATTGTTACCCACTATTGTCTTAATCTCCCTGCTATTTTTAATAAAATTCTTAGAAGATTTATAGGCATCGGATCTTGTTAACATAAAGAAAACGCCGGCAATGGATCCTGAGAAGATAATAATAATCATTAATACGGCAACGATAATGAACATCTTGTAACGTTTTGATATAAGGTTCGGTTTGACCTCTTCAGGAACCTTAAAATCTTCAGGCGCTCTTTCCATCCTTACCAGACTGGCGCCGCATTTCGCACACTTCTCGGCCGGTGCTTGTTTGTAACCACAGATGGGACATTTGATCATAGCCATTGATTGCGAAGTGGTTCCAACCTCCAGGGTATGTCTCCTGCCACATTCCTTGCAGGTTACTTCCAGAGTTGGAATAGAGCTTTTCGGTTGTTTTACTNNTAAGGCAAAGGGAGAAGAACTTTGTAGACTAACAAAGAACCTGTTGTTGCGCTTGAATAATCATCTAGCTCAATATTTTTCTTGTAAACATAGCAATATTTTCCTATAAGAAAAGACAAGGTTTTTGAAAGGAGACTCCTATGAAAAACAGAATGGTCAGAATCCTGATGGCACAACTTGGCGATGGTTACGATAAAACAATGTTGCAATTAGCCAAAGTCTTTCGTGACGCAGGATTTGAAGTGATCTATACTGATGTTCAGGAGCCGGAAACAATTGTTGCATCGGCCCTGCAGGAATCAGTAGATCACATAGGAATTACTACACTGCCCGGGGCAAACATTAATAAACTTTCAATAATTACAGAATTACTTGCCAGGCAAAATGCATCCGATATCAGGGTAACTGCAGGCGGCTTTATCGCAGAGGAAGATGAATCAAGAATCAAAAAGTTGGGAATTGTAGAATTCTTTCCAAAAGGAACCACCTTCAGTGAACTGGTTAAATGGGCTGGGGAAAATATAAAACCAATTGAATCGTAATCCACAGGACTGTGGATAATATTGTTGATAAGTTTGTTCATATAATTTGTAAGTCGTTTATAGTCTCTACTTTATACCATATTGCACAAGTTTTAAGCACAAATAATATATAGTAATATCAACAGGTTAGTATTTTTACCTGTTTTTTAAGCCTGTTATCTTTTCTATTTTAAAAATACAGTTTCGACTTCCGATAGTGAAAATTTGTTCTGTGTTGCGTTGACGCAACAAAATAGCGGGTTTTCCTGACTTAGGAATCAAGAATAAATAAATTATACAAATTGCGCCGTAATTTTGTTTGTTTTCAAGGCGTGTTGAAGCACGCATAACGAGTTATGTAAGCTTTGACACAACACAGAAAACAAGCAAAAGGACAAGCAAGGTGTATGAGTTATTTATTCTTGCTGACTTAATCTTTCCAGAGCGCATCCCGTAGTCCCGACGTCCGCTCAATGTGTCTGACAACAGCGGTACGAAAAATCTCTTCGGTGCCGTATAATGTAACGTTTTCTTTTGCACGTGTAATACCCGTATAAATAAGTTCCCGTGTCAGTACGGGCGATTGTCTGTCCGGTAAAATAAACGCTATCCTGTTAAACTCGGACCCCTGACTTTTATGAACCGTCATGGCATAGACCGTTTCATGTTCGGGCAGTCTCAGGGGATGAAACTTTTTCAATGTACCATCTGCATTCGTAAAGAAGGCACGGCGTTCATTTCCCATCATCGGATCGGCCAGAATTACTCCGACGTCCCCATTGAACAGGTGAAGATTATAATCATTGCGGGTGATCATGATAGGACGTCCCTGATACCATTTCTCTTCCGGCTTTATCAGTTTCTCTTCACCAAGGATCTGTTCAGCAATTCTGTTTATTGTAACGACACCGTAAGGTCCTTCTCTGACGGCACAGAGAATGCGAAAATCATTAATTAAACGAAAAATCTCTCCGGGATTACGTGCCTTCAAATAATCCTTAAATCCGTTAACGATCATTTTCCCGAAAGCCGCGGGTAATTTATCAGGTGCGGGCAGTTCAACCCATGTAATATCCTCAAATTCACCTTTGCTCAAAAGTTCTGCGGCGCGATCATCAGCGCCTTCATTTACCGCTCGGCTGATCCTGCTGATACCGCTTCCGCTTCTGAAACGATAGCTTTTTCGGAGTTCCACGATACAGTCCTGTAATCCCGGTTCGTCATTTCCACCTGATAACTCATGAATGTTACACCCCGTGGCAGTTTCTATATCGCCACAGAAACGCTTTGAGAAACCATGCTTGTTTCCCGTATCACATGTATCACCGAGAACCGCACCTGCTTCCACCGATGCAAGCTGATCCTTATCGCCCAGCAGCATTAACCGTGATTGCGAAGGAAGGGCCTGGACAAGCTTAGACATGAGTGGGAGGTCCACCATGGAAGCCTCATCCACCACGACAACATCAACGGGAAGCGTGTTTTTGTCATTGTAACGAAAATATGGGGAATGCCTGATAGTCCCGAGGAGCCGATGTATGGTTGAGGTTTCCACGGGAATCTTTTCTTTAATATCGTCAGTACAATGGAGGTCACCGCGGGCATGTTCGATGACTTCCTGCAGCCTGGCAGCGGCCTTTCCCGTGGGAGCTGCAAGGGCAATCCGCAGCCTTTTCGCAGGTTTCTGTTCTATCAGGAGTGCCAGAATCTTTGCAACGATTGCGGTTTTGCCCGTTCCGGGCCCCCCGGAAATAACACAGAATTTTTTTGTTACCGCTGTAAAGGTGGCAATTTTCTGCCAGTCTATATCACTTAATCCATCATCGGGGAAAAGCCGCTCCAGCCCTTCTTTCAACAACGTATGATCAATATTCTTAATATCCTCACCGATACGTTTCTTGATCAAACCGGCCAGTTCTTCCTGATAATCCCAATAGCGAAAGAGATACAGTCTTCCCCTGTCGTCAAGAATCAGGGGCCTGTATTCACCCGGTTTACCGACAACACTGCTTCCTTGAAGTTCTGTACACCATGCTTCAAAACCGGGGCATATAACAGGATCATCGGCATTTTCCTTTCCCAGCAGTTCTTTTCCCGCTACAGTGGAAAGATCAAGACAAATGTTACCATCCCGCGCCGAGCTGCTCACGAGAGCCGCCGCAAGAGAAAGCCCCGGTATATCTCCACCGGTCAGCCTCGTCATAAGGCCGGCAAAATGAATATCAATGCAGGAAATCATTCCACTGTCACAAAGGCGGCTGATATCTTCGTTTTTCACAGGTTATCCATCCTTTTTCACTTAATCATAATTGATGGTCTCGCAAAAAGTCGTACTTCCCCTCCCTTGGTGGGAGGGGATAAAGGGGAGGGGGACGTAACTTGTTGGAATGCCAGCTTTATCACCCTCACCCCAACCCTCTCCCATCAAGGGAGAGGGAGTTTTTGGACTTTTTACGGGTGCATCATAATTGACACATTCGTAAAAAGTCGAAAAGTACCATTTTTCGTCATTCCGGCCTGCCTGTGCGTCGCACGCAGACAGGCGAAAGCCGGAATCCAGTCTATCCAGCTACTTACAAGGGCTCTGGACTCCGGTTTTCACCGGAGTGACGACTTCCAAGTAACTTAAATCTGCAAATGAGCTGTAAGTAGTTCATGTTCTTTAACATTTACCAGATTATATCCAAACTGTTTTGCTTTACGTTTTAA
>DFBI01000225.1:0-577 GCA_002367335.1 Syntrophaceae bacterium UBA3084
GTTGCGACAGATTCTCTTTGATTGTTTCGGAAATATGGTACTTATCAAACTTCATCTTTGCCCCACTCCATCACACTTTCACAATGATATTTTCCTCGAATTTCACGAATTGGACTAACGCGCTCAATCTTTTCCATTCGCTTCGAGGAATGTAGTGCAGCCCATATATCATTTCGCTGCTGTAAATTAAGCCAAAAATTCGCTGTATTTCCAGATACTTTAGCTAACATTAAGGCAATATCAACGGTTATAGATCTCTTACCAGTGCAAAGTTCATTTACAGTTCTTCGACTGACACCCATTGCAGAAGATAGTTGCCCCCGAGTAATTCCCAAAGGTACCTCGATAGGTAACGCCAACAACACGATAAGGTGGGACTTCCGCATTCCTCGGGTATCCCTCAGGCTCATGCTGACCCACTCTTCAAGAATATCACTGCCTAACCGCGCTGAGAGCAGCCGTAGCTTTAATAGGATGGAACCAAGATCAGCCCCTTCTTCGACGATAGACTCTTGGATTTGTTGTAGCAGCGACATATCAAATTTCCTTTGGTTTTACTGCATAACGCTGCAAATCA
>DFBI01000225.1:733-1689 GCA_002367335.1 Syntrophaceae bacterium UBA3084
TCCTTACGCTTACACCTGTCTGGTTCCACTTGCAGCGCATAAGAATTGACCTGTCTTTTCCAAAACCACTCTGCACAACAGAACTGGACGTTTTTCGGATCGATGGCCGTGATTTCTTTTAAAGCCTCAAGCAACCCTCTTCCCGAAGCACTGTTCTTAATGCAGAAGGCAATGTAGGCGATTCTGTACTCCACTTTGGCAATGGTATCTTTAGCCGGCAGGGGCTCAAGGTTATGAAAATCCTTCTGATCGTTGTAGACAAAATGTCCATAGCAGCTTTGCAGAGTGAAACAATAAGGCAATTTGTTAAATCCGTTGATGAGGTCGATTATGGGCACGTCAAGCATGTCATCGATAAGATTGCACAGACTTTTCTGCCTTTGCACTTGATAATGCGGATCTTCCGCTAATTCTTTTAGTTCAGTGAAAGTTTCCAACTTTGCTATCCCTGCCCGTACGGGGATAAATTATGTTTCTTCGGCGCTCTTCAGCCGCTGCGGATAGCTGTTAGCGGCAAGAGCATGGTTAGCCAACCGGCAGGCGATAAATTCGTATACTATGGCTGTTGGACGAAGTCTTTGCAATTCATCAAGACGCTCGACCGGGCCTTATGACTATGCTCAATCGTAACTGGCACGGGTAACCTCATCACTCATGGTCAACGAGATAATTGGTTTCCATTTGGAGTCCTCCCATGTACCAAGAGAAGTATGCATATCAAAATATTTTTTTGGTATAGGATGCGTGCCAACAACGACCTTGACCTCATAGCGTTTTTCAAGAAAGGCCTTGAATGTATCGATATAGGGACAAGGGGGATAACCAACCACCAGGCCGGTAGCTAAATGGATAACCTCTGCTCCATTCTTCACCATCTCTTCGCCCGCATATTCTATGTTGCCACCAGGACAACCATCGCATGTTGTAAAACCAACCAATTCCACTTCGGTGTCTGC
>DFBI01000225.1:1765-6982 GCA_002367335.1 Syntrophaceae bacterium UBA3084
TTAATTCTTGATTGATCAATTTTCACGGTATTCGGTCAAGTACCGCAATTCACGGCGGCGCAGCCGCCGTGAACGTTACGGGTAACTTGGCGGGGTCTGAAAGAAAAACCGCAAAGAATCTAAAAAACTTGTTGCCTACACCAAAATTTCCAACCGCTATTTGTACACGCTCAAGTTCACCTGATGGTTAAGCGCCATTTTTAATGAAGTTGACGAACCCCTTTTCAAACATTGTTTGAATTTCATTTATCGATATTTGTATAGAAACAAAAGTGTTCTTACTTTTTATTCTACAGAATCCCAACATTCGAACTTTTTGATCGGTTATCTGGGGTAGCCGTCCCTCGTGGACAAAGGCGTTTCTTTCTTTATAGAGCATATCCACTGATGGCAATTTCAGATAATAAATGAGGATTTCATAGCCTTGAGATTTCCATCTCTTTATCTTCCTTTCATATCCTTCTCAACAGGTAGAAATTCATTAGCAAAAGTTGTTTTTCCTGCCCCATTAGGACCCGCAATAATGTAACATTTCTTCTTCAAAATATGAACATCCCTTCTTTATTGCACCGAACGAAAAAGCTCAGCCGCGCGGGAACCGCGTCAAGGAAATTAGTGGCAGCGGCCATTTTTCGAGCATTCCTTGAGACATGCAAGATATCGCCGGTAATCCGCATCAGATTCAAAAACGATTTGCCGGTAGTTTCCCCTCTGGGTCACATGGTATGGATTAAAAAAGGGCGATGTCTCCAGTTCCCCCGGAACTATTCGCGCTCGTCCATGCATGAAAAACCTCATTATTGATCACTATAAATGTTAAAAATAAATCTGCCCCCTTTTCGTCCCCTTTTCCCGTGTCCCCTTTTCCCGCTCCCCGATGGGGTCCTTCCGGATAGAAAATATATCTGTAAAATAATGATTTTTGTTTAGACCATAAGGGATGCCCCAAAAATACCATTGGGGCATACTCTGTAGCACCCGTCTGCCCAAACACAGGTTTTTAACCGTTTTAATCAGGATTTCTAATGACGATGAATCACTTGACTTTCGATTAACCATCCTTTCAAAGATCTTCTTTGGGTCTTTTCCCTGATCCAACCTTCAAAATCATCCTGAAACTATCAACCTTTTCCCCTATAGCCCGCGTCTTCTTGAACCATGGATTAGTTCCGAGCACTCGTTCCTCGACTCGGGACTAATCCTTTATTTGTTGGCATTTTCTTAATGAATGCCAAGCTGAATCTTAACGGCTTCTTCAACCTTGCGCATATCTTCCTCAGAAAGAATGCCGGCGCGGTTAAAAAGCCTTAACTTGCTTACAGTGGCCAATTGATCCGCCATGGCCTTGCTCTCTTTGCCTTCAAGCGCCACCAGTGCCTCACTGGGATAGAGACGATCTGTTTTACTGGTAAGAGGAACAACTTGGACTCTATTGAGGAATTTGTTTGATGCATCATTGCTGATAATAACGGCAGGACGCTTCTTTTTGATTTCCCCACCAACAGAAGGATCGAAATTTACCCACCAGACTTCACATCGTTTCATGATCCATATCCTTAAAGGTGATCTCGGCCCACTCCAAGGCTTCATTCTCCCGATTTTTGTCTTTTGCCATCTCAGCGTAGGCGGATTCATAATTTGGGCGCACAACGTGAGGACGGACTATTTCTTGGACAAATCTACTGATTTTACGGGGCCCTATGACTTTATGGAGTCCGTTATATACTTCTTCATCTATTGTTATGGTTAATTTCTTCCGCATAGCACGCCTCCTCCTTTACACGTGCATTATACGTGTAGTTATTGGGCATGTCAAAGAAAATTCTTTTCATGCTGCCAACGGCGCCCATCAGGCGCGTGGATGCCGCGTCGCCTGCATGGGCTTGTTCATGGGGAGTGAATGATACCGATTGGTGTGAATTCAACCTTCATTTTCTCACGCGAACGTCTGAATTCAGCGGCGGCGAACGCTGGTCCTCGCCGTCCGCTGGAGTAAATTGATAGGCAAAAATAAATCTGTCTCCTCTTCTTTACTCAATACTCAAGGTTATAAACTCAGTGTATATTATCCTGTTTGGACTTGAAGAGCGTGTACCTCACCATCAAGCCGGTTCTCAAGTAAATCCTCAGTCACTTCAAGATCATGACGCGTCTGGAGATTTAGCCAAAACTGAGGTGACATGCCGAAAAACCGTCCCAAACGAAGTGCAGTATCCGCAGTGATAGATCTTTTCCCATGCACAATTTCGTTTATGCGCCTTGGGGGTACACTTATATTCTTGGCCAGTCGGTATTGGCTGATCCCCGTGGGCTCTAAAAATTCCTCCATAAGAATTTCGCCTGGATGGATAGAGGGAAGTTTTTTGTTTTTCATGTGATTCTCCTAATGATAATCTGTGATTTCAACATCATGCGCATCGCCATCGCTCCATTTAAAACATATCCGCCATTGGTCATTGATGCGTATGCTGTATTGACCTTTCCGGTCACCTTTCAAAGCCTCCAATTGGTTTTCGGATGGAATTCGCAGATCAGTTAATTCTGGCGTAGCGGAACACCTGCCGGGTGCAGAAAATGTTATGTGCGGTTATTGCAATTCCGATTCTTCAATTTCTGCTATTTTCATCAGATGCCTTAGCAACCCTGTTTTCAACGGATTATTGCCATGAACAGGAACAGATATGCGAGCAGTGTTTCCGGCTTTTGCATAAATATGATGACTTCCGTTGATACGCTTCAATTCCCACCCTTTGGATTCCAAGATACGGCAAAGTCGTTTTCCGCTAACAGCCTTCAAATTGCTATCTCCATTACTTTGCTTTTTCCTGAGATGGTGATGTCTTGAATATCTACGGATAGACAACCTTCGACGGCTTCGTAAATGTTACTCAACAATTCGTCGAAAGAATCACCTTGAGTAGCGCATCCCGGGATGGACGGTACTTCGGCCCAATACCCACCTTCTTCTGCTTCATGTATTACTACTTTCAATTTCATAATATATCCTTTGATTCACAGGTAATTTTGCATTGCTCTATTATCTTCAATGTTGTTACTAATTTTATCAGACAGAAATACCATGTGTCAACGCCTGAAAACACCGTTAAAAACAGGATGATGCTTGATGAAGTGCAGCTATTAGTCAAAAATAAATCCGTCCCCTTTTCCCGTCAGAAAATGTTTCCTGCCTGCGATTTCCGCGTTGCGTTATATGATGCGGATATCCGGGAACAACGATTCGTGCTATGCGTGCCATAAATAAATAATGTTATAATTGATACAAATTTCAATAATTTAGTATTGTGTCCTCGGAATTTATCCCGGAATTTACCTGTTCCTCGACTCGGGACTAATCCTTTATTTGTTAGCTGCTGCCATCAATGGGAACGAACCATTCTTTTTTTCGATATACCAAGTCTTGACTCTTTGCTACAAGCTCTCCAGTTTGATCATCTTTAATAGTGATGTCATATAGAGCGATTGGTCCAGAAGTGGTTAGTTCTGTAGCCTCAGCGATTAGCCGATCACCGGAGTTTGTTGCTTTCAAGAAGTTAATTCCAACGTTTAGTGCTACTGCCGTTTGTCCATGGGAATTACTGGCAGCAGCAAAGGCCATGTCGCCAAGCGCAAAAATTACGCCGCCGTGAGTGTTGCCGTGAAAATTAACCATGTCGTTAGTGATAGTAAGAGTCACCCGACTATGACCTGGTTTTAGAATTTCAACGTTAGCCCCTAAAAATCGTGCAAATGGATCACGCTGAATGTGTTCGTTTATCTTTTGTTTTCTATCTTTGTTCATTGTCATCCCCCTGGTAATTAAGCAGCTAATGCCGAGTTGACGGGCAAATTTTAGCGGCATAATGGGCGCGGAGCGTCTGATTATACCGGAAAATTTGCCGGTCGAACGATTGGTTCGCAAGGCGCTTTGCGCCGGAGAACCATTCGGTCGGCTGGGTATTCGGCAACTCGGCATTCCTCAAGGCGCGAAGCGCCTTGAGGAACATATTTCTCACTTGCAGGTGTGGAGCGATAGCGGAACACTGGTCAAGTGTAGAAAATGGTTATGCAAAAGAATGTTGATCTCTGGTAATTGGTTTCAGGCGCTTAATTTGTTTTGCTTCAGGGTTGTTCATTGCATGCCAAAGATCCCAATCCTGCTGCAAGCCTAGCCAGAAATCTGCAGACATACCTAAAACATGGGACAGCCGCAATGCCGTATCCGGAGTTACCGAACGCCTACCTTTGATAATTTCGTTGAGACGAGGGTAAGAAACCCCCAGGCGACGAGCAAGTTCTACTTGTGTAAGGTCAAGCGGTTTGACGAATTCCTCGAAAAGCATCTCCCCGGGATGTGTCGGGGGACGTTTTCGGGGCAGCCGCCTCCCAACATCAGTGGTAATCTGTGATTTCGATCTCGTAGGCATGGCCTTCCTCCCATATGAAACAAATTCTGTATTGTTGATTAATGCGAATACTGTATTGATTATCCCGGTTACCTTTCAAGCGTTCCAAACGATTACCAGGAGGCACTTTAAGTTCATTGATCTCGCGAACTCGGTTGATTTGATCCAATTTCCGGCGAGCAACCGGCCAAATTGACTGAGGACAGCATCTTCGAGCTGCTTGAGACGCGATACCATCAAAAATATCCTCAGTACCAGCAGACTTAAAGTGTTTTATCATAGGTCATATTATAATGGGGTCCATTATAGTTGTCAAACTATTTGCAAATTATGCATAATGCCGAGTTGACGGGCAAATTTTAGCGGCATAATGGACGCGGAGCGTCTGATTATGCAGGAAAATTTGCCAGTCGAACGATTGGTTCGCAAGGCGCTTTGCGCCGGAGAACCATTCGGTCGGCCGGGTATTCGGCAACTCGGCATTCCTCAAGGCGCGAAGCGCCTTGAGGAATGCTTAACTAACCTGATTTTGAGCCCCGCGAAAAATTCAGGTTAAGTGATCTGTTATAGTTTTCATATAGATCCACCCCACTGAATATATAAATATCCATTGTGGTTTTTCAGATTACTATCTGGTGAATAGGTGATAGAGACCTTGTATATATTGTCATTTTCCATTGGTAAATTAACTGTATGATCTAGATTGTATAGGCCATAGGTTGTAGCAGTCTTTCTATTAATTGAAGACCACCAAATCATTTCCTTTAATTCACTTTCAAAGTTTGTGATTATGTTGCCATCTTGATCAGATATA
>DFBI01000195.1 GCA_002367335.1 Syntrophaceae bacterium UBA3084
GTGGGTACGGTCGGGAATTGCTGTTCAGGCAGCAGCGCCGGTTACGTTCGGAATCTATACTCTCGAAGTATATCACGCTTCGCATTGCTAAATTAATCCCCTGTCCCGCATGATTTGTCCCGCGTCTCTTCCCGAAATCTGAAGATATACTGCAGTATTGAGTATGCTTGAATGCCCTAAAACCTGTTGAATGACATTTAGGGGCACATTGGCCGATACCATCTCCATGGCCCTTGAGTGTCTCAGGACATGGGGGTGGAGCTTGTTTTTTGAAATGCCGGTTTGAGATCCTATTGTTTTCAGCTTGGTGAAAAAGTTTTGCCGGGCCAAACCGAAAACCACACCTCTCATGTTGGGCCACTCGGCCAGGTAGGTAGCCACCTCTGTTGTAACGGTTGGAGGTACTGCAACGGTCCTCTTAAACGGCTTTTTGCGCTTCAGTGTCCAGAGTTGAATCCTTGATCCCCGAAAGTCTATATCTACGGTGTCGTCTATTTTTAAGACCTCGGAAATTCTAGCGCCTGTATACCGGGCCATGAGGAATACAAGCCAGTACCGGCCCCTTATGCGCCGGGTCTTTCCCTGGGCCTGGTCGAACCAAGCCTGGAAGGAACCTGTTAGGCGGTTCAGCTCTTCTTCTGACAGGTATTTAATGGTCTCGGTCGAGACCGGCAGGTCTATTAATGTCCGTGCAGGAAGCAGCATTTTTTATCCTTTGGGGTATGACGTTATATAATATAACGTCATAAAATCATACTACAGGGGAAAAAATGAATTGTCAAAAGGAACCAGAAAGCTTTGGTTCGGAGACCTCCTGGCCTGATCCGGCTCGCCGGCAGTCTAAGAAATTATAACAAACTATGACAATATAAATATTTTGTCATAGTTTCTGGACCAAGCTGTTTCTCGGTATTATTCCAGTGCAAAACAAAAAAGGGAAGCTAATGCGTGATATCGCAGCTATATTTCCGTTGGGCCTTGGAGAAGAACGCTTTTTCCCATATAATTTGGTGTCAGGAGACCCCATGAGTCAAGAATTGGCCCATTTTTCATCCCAGACCTCTTTGATTAATCCTCCAGTCTTTCCAAATTTCAAACAAATCAATTGTGCCAGCCGGTTACTCCGTGATATAATATTCAAAGCGAGGAGGTAGCCGACCGTCCAACAACAATTCGTTCAAGCGGACTAAAAACAGTTTGGTGGTAATGGATAGTTCGTCTCCCACTGCCAAGCTTTAGGTGCTCTGCAAAGGTCTGTGCTACACATTGTTTTTGGCAGCTTAACTCCTTCATTAGGGCTTCCAGTCAACAAATTGAGAGGAGGTTGATGCCATTATGATTTGTTGATGTCAGAGCAAAATTTTTATTTTTTTGAAGTATAGCATGATGATTTATAGCAATCCCCATATGGCTTGATACCGAAATCGTTGATCAACAAGTAACTGAAAACAGGGGGTGCGATGCTTCAAAATTGTATCAGGTCATACGAGGATACTTAGCAAGCTGATTTCACAGATGAGATTTATATGGCATGTATGAACTCTATGGCGATTGAAACAGTTTAGACATATGTAATTACATCATCCACAAGACAAACGCAAACACATATCACATATTCTAGGACGTACGGATAAACAAGGAGGAAGCAATGATGCAAACGGAAACTAAAAAATCTTTCACTATATACAAATTATTAGCATTCTCATTTCTGATTCTTTTTATAGTTGTGCCCCAAAATGTATGGGCAAAGACAATATTGGTGACGAATAACGCTATTGATAGCTTAACCTGCGGTACAAAATTAGAACCTTGTCGGTCTATTAGTCAAGCAATCGACAATGCAAAAAACGGAGATCATATCCTTGTCGGCCCAGGTCGCTACGGAGACTTAAACCATGATGGAGATTTTGATGATCCTGGAGAAGAAGCTTCTGAGTTAGGGTTTGGTTGCAAATGCATGATTCTGGTAGATAAGCGCGTTTCCATGAAGTCAACACATGGCGCAACGGCTACTATATTGGATGCTAATAATGCAGGATTAGATGTCGTAAACATCATAACGGACGAAGTCATCTTTGGTGGAATCAACAAAGGTTTTACTCTGCTTGGAGCACGTATGACTGGCGATGACGATGATGTTGGTTTAGTAGTCTTATCAGAACGCAATGTACATGTTGTCGGCAATATTGCCTTAGACAATGAATATGCAGGATTTGAAATACACGGTAGTCGCCACATCATAAAAAATAACACTGCCAGTAGAAATGGTGGTGGATTTGTTACTGCCTTCGTAGAAAATGGACATGTGATTATGAATAATGTGGCAAGTGCGAACGGTAATGCATCTGTAGGCGGCAATGGTTTTTCGCTATTTGGTAATAATCATAAAATAATGTTTAATACTTCGATTGGAAACAAAGGCATGGGCTTCCTGCTTAATGCTAGTAACGGCGAAAAATTAGAATTCCAGAAGAACAACGTTATTGGAAATAGAGGTTCCGGTATTTGGGTATTTAATGGTCCGAATCTCGTGATTAAAAAGAATAATATATTTGGTAATTTAGGCGAGGGGGTATTCCATCAATCTTTCGCTCCTAATTGTGGTCTGGTTAATGATTCTGACAGTGTCATTTACGCAACATATAACTTTTGGGGTGCACCTAATGGGCCTGGAGTAGACCCTGCAGATGACGCAGGACCGGGATCCAATTGTGATCGAGGTCCAGTTACCGACGTTGAGCCATTCTTAAGAAAACCTGTAAAGATAAAATCTCGACATAGTACGGAATATGTCAATGAAAAGGAGACACCTTTTGCTCAAAATTAAAGTACACTTGGTTAACTCATCAAGTTTTTCGTTACCACTTTTTTATGCATAAAGGTACCCCCCTCAATCCCCCCGTCGGGGGGACTCCCTACCTGGCTTCGGCCCTTCGGGCCTGCAGCCAGGTAGGCTAATATTTTATATCTGAACAGCCTCATTATCCGGTTTGTTAATCCAAGCGGCTTTGGGTGACTCCAAGGGCCTGGGCAGTTTCCCTTTGAAACGTGCGGGATGTTGCTTGAAAGCTGCTTCCAGCACCTGGGCGCGATGCTCAAGGACTTCCCGGTCCAAGCCATAATGCACTTGTTCCGTCGTCAGGAGACCGAGTGCCGAGTGTTTATGTTCCTGGTTATACCAGGGGAAAAAGTGGCGGCAGAATTCTCTGGCATCCTGGATAGACCCGAACGGTGCAGGGAATCCCGGCACGATCAGCGTGAATTGTCAGTTGCCCTTCTTCTATCCCGACTTTCCTAGTTATGACCAAAGTGAACGAAATTATCCTTTAAATACAATGAGTTAGAAGATAGTTATGTAACTTCTCAATAACTCAGGGTAAGATGTCTGGATTCCCGCCTTCGCGGGAATGACGTTTGGATGTAACTGCCCGTCATTCCTGCGAAGGCAGGAATCCAGTGAATAGTCGCAAAAAGTAATCTACTACAACTTATTGAGAAGTTACATAGTTATTGTATACACTACAAATTATTAAAAAATTCAGCAAGTTACATATGTATCAATGCGCAAAATACTCATAACTTCTTGAAATTATATATTTAAAATGCAAATATTTCAGTGTATACAATAATACTGCCCCTTACTTACTGAAATTTTGACGAGGGACATGCT
>DFBI01000217.1:0-1619 GCA_002367335.1 Syntrophaceae bacterium UBA3084
GAATCCAGTCTTTTCAAGTGCTTATCCATATATGGATTCCCGTTTTCACGGGAATGACAGACTTTTTACGAGTCCATCAAAGGTGAAGGGGCAAAAATCAAACATAGATACTGTCACTTGTCTTTATCGGTTATTTCAGTGCTGTCAGAGTTTTTTCCGTCTGTATCGAGGAGAATAGAATCCTTTATTTCGTTAATTTCATCTTTCATCACATCAACATTTAGAGATTCCTTAACATCATCTGTGGCGTGGCGAAACTCAGCGAGTCCTTTGCCTAAGGATTTGGCAAGGTCAGGAAGTTTCTTAGGGCCAATGATAATTAAAGCAACTATAAGAATAACAATCAGTTCGGGCATCCCGATTCCAAACATAAAAAGCTCCACTGGTAAAAAGTAGATTGAGAATATATACAGTTTTAAATGATTGTCAATCTATTTTCATGATTTGCAATTCACGAAATATTGTGTTAGCCAATAAAATTATCTTTTCATTGAGGTCTATTTGATCAACTAGCCTTTAAAGATAAGGAGTATCGAAATGTTAAAGAAAACCGGTATTGTAAAGGATGAGAGATATCTGAGGCACGAGATGGGAGATTTTCATCCGGAATCGCCCGCGAGACTGAAAGCAATCTATGAGATGCTTGAATCCCCGGATATGAAGGATAAATTTGTTAATATTACGCCCCGTCACGCCACCCATGAAGAGATTGGAATGATTCACAGTCCGTCGTATATTGAAATGGTTGCCGGCACAGCGGGTAAGAGTCATACATTTCTCGATCCGGATACATCGACCTCGCCGGAATCTTACGATGTGGCCCGATTGGCCGTCGGAGGGTTATTGAATGCAATTGATGCTGTTGCAAGTGGTACTGTTGACAATGCTTTTGCTTTTATCAGACCTCCCGGACATCATGCGGAAACAAGCAAGGCGGCAGGCTTCTGTATTTTTAACAATATTGCCATTGGCGCGCTTCACGCCATAAAAAAACATGGAATGAAAAGAATTCTTATTGCCGATTGGGATCTTCATCACGGGAACGGGACGCAGCACTCATTCTATGAGGATTCAAGAGTGTTGTATTTCTCGACCCATCAATATCCTTTTTACCCTGGTACAGGCGGTATTAATGAAACAGGAAGGAAGGAAGGATTGGGCTATACCATCAATGTTCCCTTAGGTCCTGGGCCTGGAGATGCTGAATACCTGAAAATCTTCAGAAGGATTCTTCAACCTGTGGCGCTTGCATTCAGACCAGATATGGTTATGCTTTCCGCGGGCTTCGATATATATTATGGAGACCCCTTAGGTGGAATGAAAGTTACTCCTGCCGGTTTTGCTAATCTGGCCAGGGTTCTTTTAAATATTGCCGATGAGTGTTCTGGTGGAAAGTTTATTATAACACTTGAAGGTGGTTATGATATTCAAGGTCAAAGCCAGTCGGCAAGAGCTGTGTTAAATGAAATGAGGGGGGAAACCTTCCAGACCGACAAAAATCTGGATAGAATAGAGTCGGAGGCCGAATCTGTTGATAAGACAATAGACAGCGTTATAATGCAAATCCAAGGGCTCTGGCCGGTGTTTTAGTCCACAGTTCTTGCAAAAATGGCTTCGGC
>DFBI01000217.1:1679-5843 GCA_002367335.1 Syntrophaceae bacterium UBA3084
GGTTCAAAGGTTCACGGTTGGCTGCCTTTTCCGATTCAACATTCGATGTTGGACGTTCGATGTTCGATGTTCATCTTGGTTCCGGCTTGCCCGGGTTAGGAGGAAGAATTGAAAATAACAAGCGAAGGAGTTGATCATGTGGCGCATTTAGCCAGGCTCAACTTGAGAGAAGACGAAAAAGACAAATTTACAGCTCAGCTTAATGATATATTTTTATATATGGAAATGTTGAATAAAGTTAATACATCCGGTGTCGAACCGATGACGCATGCAATTTCCCTGAACAATGCCTTCAGGGATGACGTGGTCAAGGAATCTATTGGTGATGAGAAGGCTCTGGCCAACGCACCTGATAAAATGGGAAACTATTTCAGAGTTCCTAAAGTAATTGAATAGGAAGCGTTCAGCGTTTACCTGATTTGTCCATAACATCAGAAATATTCGGCGTAGGGCCCGTTCCCCGAACGGGCTGTATAATGTCGCGAGAAAGCAGTAGATTTAGTTTTTAATGAGTGCGTGAAGCAAGAGGTAAAAATGGAACTTAACCAGCTAACAATTCACGAATTGAAGGAAAAATTGAAAGAAGGTAAGACCACCTCAGTTGAGATTACCGAGTCGGTATTTAAGAGGATAGAAGCCGTTGAAGACAAGGTTCACTCCTTTATTACCCTTATGAAAGACTCAGCTTTTGACGAGGCCGAAAAAGCGGACAAGGCTATACGAGAGGAGAATAATATCGGTCTCCTCACCGGTATTCCTGTTGCTGTGAAGGATTTGTTGTGTACAAAAGGGGTAAAAACGACGTGCGGATCTCATATACTTGAGAATTTTGTTCCACCATATGATGCCACGGTAGTTAAAAAATTGAAGGAAGCGGGAGCCGTCTTAGTGGGAAAAACTAATATGGATGAGTTTGCTATGGGTTCCTCAACGGAAACGTCATATTTTGGAATTACCAAAAATCCCTGGGATCTGGAAAAGATACCGGGAGGTTCGAGCGGCGGCTCGGCCGCTGCGGTTGTTGCTGATGAATGTATAGCGTCTATTGGTTCTGATACAGGTGGATCCATAAGACAGCCTGCCGCCTTGTGCGGTGTTGTGGGATTAAAACCTACCTACGGGAGAGTTTCCCGATTCGGCCTGGTTGCTTTCGCGTCCTCTCTGGATCAGATCGGGCCTTTCAGTAAGGATGTGGAAGACTGTGCCACCATGATGAATGTTATTGCCGGATATGACCCGAATGAATCCACATCGGTTTCTGCTGATGTCCCGGATTATACCAGGTATATTTCGAAGGATATAGAAGGCTGGACCGTAGGTATTCCCAGGGAATACTTTATAGAAGGTATTGATTCTGAAGTCCTGGATGCGGTGGAAGGCGCAATTGAAGAAGTAAAAAGAATGGGAGGAAAAACTGTTGAAATTTCACTTCCCCACACGGAATATTGCGTTGCCGTATATTACGTTATAGCACCTTCGGAAGCGAGTTCGAATCTTGCCCGCTATGACGGTGTAAGGTACGGCTTCAGGGTGAAAGATGGAAGAGACCTCCTTGATATGTATAAAATGTCTCGTTCTGCCGGTTTCGGAGCAGAGGTAAAGAGGAGAATCATGATTGGAACCCACTCTCTCTCTTCCGGATATTATGATGCTTATTACAAGAAAGCGTCCCAGGTGCGGGCACTGATGAGAAATGATTTTGATGAGGCCTTCAAAACGTGTGATGTTATTTTGACCCCCGCTACACCAACACCTGCGTTCAATATAGGTGAAAAGATGGATGATCCGCTTCAGATGTACCTTTGCGACATATTCACATTATCGGCCAACCTGGCCGGTATCCCGGGGATTTCAATACCCTGCGGCTATACAAAGAGCGGTCTTCCCATAGGGTTACAGCTCCTGGCAAAACACTTTGAAGAGGGGAAGCTGATTCAGATGGCTTCCGCATATGAGAAAAGTTCAAAAATTGAAAAAAGGAGACCTGATTTATAATGGAATACGAACCTGTTATAGGGCTTGAAGTTCACGCCCAGCTCCTTACAAAAACGAAGATATTCTGTGGTTGTTCCACGAAGTTTGGTTCAGCACCGAACAATAACACTTGTCCCATTTGCCTTGGCATGCCCGGTGTGCTTCCCGTAATGAATAAAAAGGTTGTGGAATACACCATAAAAATGGCCGTGGCAACACACTGCCGGATCAACAAGAATAATAACTTCGCCAGAAAAAACTATTTCTATCCTGATCTGCCAAAGGGCTATCAGATATCCCAGTATGCATATCCCCTTGCAGAAAAAGGATATGTTGATGTGGAGAAGATCAACGAGTGGAAGAAAAGGATTGGCATTACGAGGATTCACATGGAAGAGGACGCCGGTAAACTTATCCATGATGAAAACAATCCTTCGAGTTACGTGGATCTTAATCGTGCCGGAGTTCCTCTTATAGAAATTGTCAGCGAACCGGATATGAGAAGACCTGAAGAAGCCATTGGCTATTTGCGGAGGATTCATGAAATCCTCGTCTATCTGGAAATTTGTGACGGCAATATGGAGGAGGGAAGTTTCCGCTGCGATGCCAACATTTCTTTAAGGCCAACGGGAGAAGAGGAATTCGGGATAAGAGCAGAATTGAAAAATATGAATTCTTTCAGGAACGTCCAGCGTGCCCTCGAATATGAGATTAAAAGGCAGCAATATGTCTTGGAAAGCGGTGGGAAAGTGATACAGGAGACCAGACTGTGGGACGATTCCCAGGGTGTAACACATTCCATGAGGAGTAAAGAAGAGGCCCATGACTATCGCTATTTTCCCGATCCTGATCTTGTTCCCCTTATGATTTCGGAAGAATGGATAAAAGAAGTAGAAAAAACACTTCCCGAACTTCCTTTGAGAAAAAGAGAACGTTTTGTCAGAGAGTATGGCATACCTCCTTATGATGCCGGTGTCTTAACCGCGAGCCGTGACCTTGCCGATTTTTATGAGAAAACAGTAAAATGTTCGGGAAAACCCAAGATAGCAAGTAACTGGATTATGGGCGATGTCCTGGGGTATCTAAAAGAGGACAAAAAAGAAATAAAAGACAGTCCTGTTACGCCTGAGGCTCTTGGAGATGTGATCAACTTGATAGAAGATGGAACGATTAGTGGGAAAATTGCCAAGGAAGTTTTCGAGGAAATATGGAAAACGGGTAAGGATCCGAAGAAAGTTATAGAAGAAAAAGGACTTGTGCAAATTACCGATGCCGGCGCTCTGGAAACGGCTATAGAAGAAGTTTTAAAAAGCAGCCCCGCCCAATTGGGGCAGTATAAACAGGGAAAAGAAAAACTGTTCGGATATTTTGTTGGCCAGGTGATGAAGGCAACAAAAGGAAAAGCCAATCCGAAGCTTGTCAATGAGATCCTGAGAAAGAAGCTTTCTGAGTGACGATAAGAACACTTTACTGGAAAAATGATACCATTGTCATGATCGACCAGAAGGCCCTCCCCCACGAGGAAAAATATCTCGTCTGCAAAAACTACAGGGAAGTTATTACCGCCATCAATGACATGACAATCAGGGGTGCTCCTGCCATAGGGGTTGCCGCAGCCATGGGTATTGCTCTTGGTGTACTGAATCTTCCTGCAAAATCCCGGGGAGCAGGCCTGCAAGATGATTTTTACAGGATTTGCGATGAGTTTTCCAGAACACGTCCAACGGCAGTCAATCTTTTCTGGGCCATAGAGCGCATGAAGTCATGTTTTGAGAACGTTCTGAGATCCGGGACAAATGATATTAAAAATGCCCTGGTAGAAGAAGCAATTCATATATGTGAAGAAGATATCGGCATAAACAGGCAAATAGGGATATACGGTAGAAGTCTGATCAAAAACCGGGATACCATACTGACTCACTGTAATGCTGGCGCCCTTGCCACGGCCGGCTACGGCACTGCCCTTGGAGTTATCAGGGCTGCTCGTGAGGAGGGAAAGGAACTCCATGTTTTTGTGGATGAAACCAGACCTGTTCTCCAGGGCGCAAGACTGACGGCGTGGGAAATGAAAAAAGAAAATATTCCAGTTACGGTAATAACCGACAATATGGCCGGATTTGTTATGAAGCAGAGAAAGATCAATCTGGTAATCGTGGGTGCGGATCGTATTGCCTCCAACGGCGACGCGGC
>DFBI01000106.1 GCA_002367335.1 Syntrophaceae bacterium UBA3084
TTGCGTTTTTTGCGTTGATTGTATCCCTGTCCTGTCCTCCCTGCGATCAGCTGCATACTTTTGGGGATTGCGTTTTGATCTGTGTCGACAACCAAGAGATGGATGTGGTTTGAGGTAACAGTATAATTAAGAATCACTAATCCAGATCGTTTCCTTGCTTCATACAGCCACCGAACCCATCGATTCCTGTCTCTTGAGAATTTGAGCAAGAACTCTTTCTTGTGACAACGGTGCGTAATATGCCAGACACAACCGGGAATGTAATGACGATTAGCTCGAGCCATGATTCCTCAGATACTTCCTTGAAAAACCTTAGAACTACTTTTCTGGACCTAAAATGGCGATTCTAAGGGCAAAATAAAGCCTTTTTGAAACACATTTATACATTATTTCAATTAGTTGTCTTGGTCCGACCCCCATTCTATCACCCCCATTCTATCCACGTGATGTTATAGCAGAGCCCCCTTGAGTATGTTCATAACAGCCGTACCCCCTTTCGACTTTGCGTATTCGAGAACTATGGGGATAAATTTGCCCACCATATCGGCGTTCATCCCAAGCTTCGAAAAGCTACCAGCCAAACTGCTAATGGCGGCTGCCGAATTAGATTGACTGTTCGAGAAAGATTTTAAACCACTGGATAGGTTAGCAAAACTGCCCGTTTTAGGAGCAGCCGAGATCAGGGAATATGTCCCTGGAAGTGCCTTGGCGACCATTGAAAAATCATCAGCGCTAAGCTTGGACTTCGCATATTTGAAAATAGCGCCGGCTCCGCCGGATGCCTGTTCCTTGGTAACCCCAAGGTTGTCCGTGAGAGTTTTAACTAAGTCACCGGTATCAGCATATGTTGAGCACACCGCTCCAAAAATGAAAAGAAACAGAATCGGCAGATATAATCTGCATAGTAATTTAGTCATTTAATCCTCCTATTATCAAAGTTTTTGATCTTCCCCGGAGTCCAATCCGGGGAACGTGCTGATTTTTATCTGGTTCTCATTGGATTTCCTGTAATGTGTATTCTTGGTTGTTTATCAATTAAAGGAACAGCGGGGAGAAAGGTTACAATCCATTCCACCCCGCTGACTTTTGGGTTTGCTTACCGGAGAATTTGTATCTCCACACGGCGATTGAGAGCACGACCTTCTGCTGTGCTGTTGTCGGCAATCGGCCTTGTTTCACCATATCCGATTGTTTCCATGCGATCGGCGCTTATTCCTTGACTGGTGAAATAATTATAAATAGCTTTTGAGCGCTTTTTAGAAAGATTTAAGTTATAATCTTCTGAGCCCATAGAGTCTGTGTAAGCCTCGATGACAATACGTCGTTCAGGATACTGNNCAGGCTCTTCAACAGCTGCGGCAGGCTCTTCGACGTCCTCGTAAAAGACATCCCGCACAAACTGTTTAAGCATTCCATCGTCTTTAAGCAAATCACCGGCTTCCACATAGACACAATTACCAAGCTGATTGATTTGTCTCAGCGTTGCCTCCCCTTTCTCATTATCTGCAAAGGAAATCACATGAAAACAGATATCAGGATACTTTGAGTAAGTTTCTCTGGCCATCTTCACCGGATCCGGACCCCTGTTAGCCTTTCCATCAGCAACCAGAATCACCGCCGTTTTACCCGGCATCTGATTCAGGACAGCATGCAGAGAATTTATGCCATCCCCCATTGGAGTAAAACGACTGAAAATGTCATTTTTATCCGGGACAGCATTCAAAGTCTCAGCAATATTTTCTCTTTGGTAAGACATGGGGCCCAGGGCTTCTTTCCACGGAGCAAAAAGATCCACTGCACAGCGATAGCTCAACTCTGGAATCTTACCGTTCATACCAAGAAGCAGTTTCTTGGCAAGAAGCATTTTCACTTCACCCAATTTTTCGTGAGTCATGTACATGGAACCTGACTGATCCAGAAAAATAATGAAGTTATCTACTTTTGGAACAATTTTGGCGCTAACTGGAATAGCGCTGATAAATAGCAACATGAAAATCAACATACCTGTTAAACACCTTCTTTTCATTTGACTATTCATTTTATACCTCCTCCCTAAGTTTGATTATTTTGTGGCATTATCAATTGTTTCTTTTGTTGTTTGGAGAGCTTTGTCAATTTTTTTGCCAGCTTTTTCAGCACCACCTTCGTTGTCACACGCCACCATTGAAAGAGCGAAGATTACCACTGAGAAAAATACTACTACTTTTGATTTCCATTTCATTTTATTGCCTCCTTATTTGTTTTTCGTAACAACCCATATGGCATGAACGATGCCTGGGGGCTAATGGGGACGTCCGTAAGAAAGTAAATAACTCATATGCGGCCGGCCTTTAGTTACTTATTTACGGATGTCCCTCTTTTTCCCCCCCAGTCGTATCTGCCCTGTTCCAGTTCGTTCCAGAATTTCTTCGGTTCCAACCGGTTTGTTTCTTCCTGAAGTCTAGAAAATCAATCGGGCTTGAATTAGTGTATAGTTCTACTTTTAGTAATCAGGGATTACAAAAGGCCACCTGACACCAGAAGTAATTTAAAATGGACATGGACATAGATAATATTTAACATTTCTTACGATAAAAACGACCGTCCTAACTTCTGGTGCCAGATGAAACCAAATTTAATTTATTCTAATCATCTTATCTCTAAGTTGCCGAGGCACATTCTCAATCAAAACTATCGAAATAGTTCCCTCTGAAAAATTGTTATTAAATGATGCTTGCTTTCCTAAAGACGCTGTAACTTGTTCAGGACTCAAGGTGTACATAGCCCCATTGAATGGGTCAACTATAAACCAACCAATTAATCCGCCAAAAATGATATTGCCCGCAATATACCAACCATTGGGGCTAGCAGTTAGTGAAATTGTCTGTGCGTCATAACCTTCCTTAGAGATTATAACGGAATAATTTTTCTTACCCCAATAACTACCATCGCTTTTTTGTAATGTCACGGATGTAGGTGTTTGTCCCCTAAATACCTGCATGCCCTTTTCATCTGTTATAAGGACTGTCGCACCATCAGGAACTATTTATCGGCATGAGCTGGGTTTTATCACCAACAATTGTTGCGCAACCCATAAATACTATTACTAGAATCAAAGACATCGGTTTAAAGAATTTTTTCATTCTCTCACTCCTTTCTCCTGTGTTAATTAATTGCATTAAACCACCA
>DFBI01000118.1:0-2991 GCA_002367335.1 Syntrophaceae bacterium UBA3084
TACTTTAAAGAAATACTGGCTGCGCTGCCTGCCAGAATATCCAATATACTTTGGTATATTTCAGCTTATTATAACTTCAGGGAGCAAAGTCCCATTAACTCAAATAGAGGAAAACCCCTATACCTTTTAAGAATCAACTCTTTCTCTAAGTTCCTTCCCGACTTTAAAAAAAGGTAATTTCTTTGGAGATACTTGTATTTTACCCCCGGTTTTTGGGTTCCTTCCTGTATAAGAATCATAGCTCCTTATTATAAAACTTCCAAAACCCCTGATTTCTATACGACCGCCCTCTTTAAGTTGATCGTTAAATTCTTTAAATATCAAATTGACTACATCACTAGCCTGTTTTTCCGTAATGTTTTCTTTCTTGCTTAAGACATCAATTAATTCAGATTTGTTCATATAATTCCCCCTTAAAGTAACCGATTAATAATGAAGGCTTAGATATATAGTTAGAACAATTGATCTAACTGAAGATTTTATTTAAAGAATTTGCGCAAAGCTCTTATCACGATGAAACCAATTTTTCTGAAAGATAAAACAGTACTCTATAAAAAAGCCGTATAAGTATTATTAATTTTATTATGAATGTCAAGCTAATTTTCAGCACTTATACCGTTAAGTTAACAAACAGTAACTTTTTAACCTCTTTTTTTTGTAAATATCTGAAATCTCCCTGACGAAGGTTATCAATATTGAGATCTCCAACAGCAACACGTATCAATCTTGCTACAGGATGACCAATATCTTCAAAAAATCTTCTTATTATTCTGTTTCTTCCCCCATGAATAATAAGCCTGACCCAGCAACTTTTCGGGTTAATCTTTTCAATAGCAAAGTCGAGCGGCTTAAAATCCCCATCATAAAGCTTTGTTCCTTTCTTTATTAAAACGATTTCTTCTTTTGCTAGATGCCCTTTGATTTTAACAAGATAAGTCTTTGTAATCTCAAACTTCGGATGCTGCACTCTATAAGCAAAATCACCATCATTAGTCATCAGCAAAAGCCCTTCAGAGTCATAATCAAGTCTTCCTACGGGGAAAACCCTTTCTACCACTCCTTCGAGCAGGTCAGTAACAATCGGTCTCTTTTTCGTATCCTTCAGGGTCGTGATGTATCCTCTGGGCTTGTTCAACATCAAATATATCTTAGATACATCTACGAATATCAGATTTCCATTTACTCTGATCTCGTCGTTTTGAATATCCACTTTAGTACCAAGCCTGGTTACAATTTGCCCATTGACGATGACTTTGCCTTCTTTAATCATCTCTTCCGCTGCTCTTCGAGAAGCCACACCAGCTTGAGCTATCATTTTTTGAAGACGTTGCAACATAGCGTCATTCTCCCAGCTCTTTCAATTCCCGTAAGGTAGGTAATTCCGATAAATCCTTTAGATTAAATACCTCAAGGAATTTTTTGGTGGTACCATATATTATAGGTCTCCCTGGAACATCTTTCCTTCCTATCATTCTGACTAAATTCTTTTCCAGGAGACCTTTCAATGTGCCGCTTACATCGACACCACGTACCTTTTCTATTTCTGCCTTCATCACGGGCTGCTTATATGCAACCACTGCAAGGGTTTCCATAGCAGCCTGACTGATTGCTACAGGTTTTATGCTTGTTAACTTTCTAATCCACGGGCTGAAATTATCTTTTGTTCTGAACTGGAAGCCTCCCGCAACTTCTACAAGACATAAAGCACCATTACGCTTGTCGTATTCTTCCACAAGATCATCGAGGGCTTTGATGATTTCCTTCCCTTCAATATCTTCCAGAAGTCCTTTCAGTTTCTTCAAACCAACAGGTGATTCTGAGACAAAAACTATACCTTCCACTATAGCCTTCAAATTATCCATTTAATCTTCCACAGCAAGAAATATTCTTATAGTTCCAAATGGCTTTGCCTGATAGGCCTTAATCACCCTCAATTTCATAAGTTCCAATATGGCAAGGAAAGTGTATATCATTTTTATTCGATTGCTTAATTCCCCTAACAAATCACTAAAGGTAAGGGCTTTTTCTTTATTAAGTCTTTCCATAATTTCATTCATTCTCTCGGAAAGCGACATTCTTTCAACATCAATCTCCATGATTTCTTCCGGGTTTATCCTGGAAACCATTACTTTAAAGGCCTCTATAAGCTCAAAGATACTCAGCTCTTCGAGAGAATGTTCACCATCAGTCTCATTCCCAAGCAGATAACCCCCCTTAAAGACATCTCGTCCAAGTAAATTCATCGTGTCAAGATTCAAGGCCGCTTCCTTAAAAGCCTGGTATTCCAGAAGCTGTCTTGTCAATTCTTCACGGGGATCTTCTTCATCTTCTGTATCATCGTGTACGGGAAGGAGGAGTTTCGATTTAATGTGAATCAGCGTAGATGCCATTACCAGATATTCACCGGCAACATCCAGGTTAAGAGATTTCATAACATCAATGTATTCCAAATATTGTTCAGTAATAACGGCAATTGGAATGTTATATATGTCTATTTCGTTTTTTTTGATCAGATAAAGCAAAAGATCCAGAGGACCTTGAAATATGTCTAATTTGATTTCATAACCCATAATTAACAAACAGTGGTCAGTGATTAGAGTCTTTATTTACAATACAAGGATCAAGGATCAAGGAAAAACCTTCAGTGCTCATTGCTCATTGCTCGTTGCTCTACCCTTGTGGTGTTACTACCTAAATCTTTACTGCTTCCCGGACTTCTTCCATAGTCATCCTGGCTATCTTCGTGGCTCTTGAATTTCCGTCAGATATTATTTCATCTAACTCATCGAGGTGATCCCGATAATAGTCCTGTCGTTCATGAATCGGTTTCATTCTTTCTAAAATCCGGGTGGCGAGGCGTTTTTTGCATTCAACACAGCCAATTTCCGCCTTTTTGCATTCCTCTTCTATTTCATCGACCTCAGAACCGGGTGAATAAATCTGATGAAAGGCAAATACATTGCATAATTCAGGTCTTCCCGGATCGGATTT
>DFBI01000118.1:3022-3456 GCA_002367335.1 Syntrophaceae bacterium UBA3084
TTGTCATATGACTTGCTCATTTTTCTTCCGTCAATACCAAGAACTTTGGGCACCTCTGTCAGGAGAGGCTTCGGAATGGGAAAGACTTCTCTATATAAAAAATTAAACCTTCTTGCAATATCGCGTGTTAACTCAACATGAGGAAGCTGATCCACACCGACAGGAACACCATAGGCTTTATACATAATAATATCCGCAGCCTGGAGTACGGGATAACCCAGGAACCCATATGTGGAAAGATCCTTTTCGGCCAGTTCGACCTTCATCTCTTTATATGTTGGATTTCTTTCCAGCCACGAAAGAGGGGTTATCATGGACAGTATAGTAAATAGCTCGGCATGTTCCTTCACACTGGATTGAACAAACAGTGTACTCTTGTCTGGCTCTAACCCGGCGCTGAGCCAGTCAACAATTATGTCCCTGCTGTTTTCTTT
>DFBI01000056.1 GCA_002367335.1 Syntrophaceae bacterium UBA3084
TTGTCTATGAGAGGGGGATAAAATGACAAGATTCTTTTTTTGTTTATTTCAAAATTCTTCGGCGTAAATCCTTATGACAAAATCGAAAAACTAATCATATCAATAAGTTATTGAAATGAAGTGGTAAAGATGGATTATAATGCATCAAAATCATCATCAGTAAACTGAGTTTGCGCTTTAGTCGGAGGAGTCCTGCCGTCCTGAATAGTCAGATGGTGATTTCTTTCAGCTATCCGCAAGATATTCATGTCGGCAATTTCCTTTCCGGTTTCAGTGCTGATATAAACCCACTGGGTTGCCCGTGCAATTCCCACAAATATCAAGCGCCTTCGCAAATCATCGTCGTTAATCCATTGAAAGGAATTATTAATTAAACGCGGCAAAAGAACACTGTCAAAGGTCAGTCCTTTGGCACTGTGATAAGTCGCGATTTTAGGAGTCATATTACCAAATTCAAAATCAATAGAAGAACCTGGATTTTTTGGTGGAACAGTCTTTTCGATTTCAATGCCCCGTTCTTGTAAACCCTTTGAATAGCCAAATAGCTGCTGATTCGTCGGTATAATTATACCAACCCTTTCATTCATCAATTGCCGCTGACGAATGATTTCCGCCAGTCGGTCCATTTCATCTTTAAAACTTCTCGCCACGAAGCACAGCGGGCGTTCTTTGGTTTGCTGGTGCATGTTAATTTGCGAAAGATACTGGCTGCGCAAGTTTTCATCGGCAATAAAATATGAAGCTAATTGTGCTACATAGGGAGAGTTCCTGTATGCCGCCAAAAGAGTAGCATTCCTCTTTTTTATGCCCAACATTTTCAGAATATGATGCTCAGAGGCCCCATCAGCAAAGATTTGCTGCATGCTGTCGGCAAAAACCGTGACGTGACGTGCTGCCAGTGAGAGGATCTCAAAGGATTCCGGGCTTAAATCCTGACCTTCGTCAACCAGAGCAAAATCAAGTATTTTTTGTAAAGCAGGCTTTTTTCGCAATAGTTTTTGGATAGAGCGGCGAATCTTTTCAAAATCAATTCTATTTCGTCCATTCCTGCCACGAATACAAGGAGGCTTCCTTGATATGTTGTCCTGGTAAAGGAGATAGCACCAGTGATCAAAAGTGCTGACGGTTTCTTCAGGAAGTTCTAAGAATTTGGTGCCGGATTTGATGTATTCCTTAATGACGTTGGTGAAGACAAAGACCCGGAATCGCTCCGGGGGCACACTATAGGTCTTAGCCAAGTAATCAGCACGATGAATCAGTATCTGCGTCTTCCCCGAACCCGCAGCCCCAAAGATGACACGGTTTTGGTCCGGACTCATCTCGACTATTCTACTTTGTTCCGGTGTCAAATCGCCCAATGGTAATAGCCAGGTATTCATCTGCTCCCCTTTGGGACCAAGCTTCCTTTAATGTCCGGACGGACGCCGTCCAGGGCCTCTTCAGCAGGCCGTGCCTTACCGCGTCTCCTATAGTCATTGTCCGCCAGTTTGATGTATTTCTCATCGCCAAGACGTTTTGCGGCTGTGCTGTACCAACCCAGTTCCCAATCCGATAACGTAGAAGGTTTATCAAATGCGTTTAATGCTTCTTGATAGTAGGATTTCATATCTTTTGAATGGTCCAGATTTTCTAAACACATTGCCTTCAGTGTCAAGTAAGGGCCAGCCTCTCCTTCTTTTTTGATGGCTTTCTCGATGGTTTTGAGGGCCTCTTTATACTTTCGTCGATTGCTATAGCTCAAGGACAAATTAAAGAGAGGGCCTCCCCAATTTGTCGCATTATTATTTGCTTCACGGTAAAATTTTTCTTCCCGATCATGGTCGCCCAATTCTCCACAATAAATCCCCTGAAGATTCAAGATTTCCAAATCCGGTTTATTGAGTTTCTTAATGGCCATGCGTAAAAATTCCAATGCCTTTTCTTTCTGATTCAGCTCCGCATACAATTTGGCCAGTTGCACAAAGTCGTCTCTGTCTTCTTCGCTGCCGCCTCCCTTTTTCCTCAGCTCTTCTTCCTTTTCCTCAATCAATAATCTCACACTTCCAGGATTTACAATGTTGACGAAAGGATTTTCTACGGTATTTTCAAACATGGTCTCCGGATGATCTTTTAAAAAAGTCCGACATTGAAATTGTTTTCCTGCCGTCACGCGATATTCCATAGTTATTTCCGAACCTGCGGTGACATGCTCGGGAAGCTCCCATGTTTCAAAAAAGATCGCCTGACGGTCCTTCAGCCCAACGACCTCAAAACATACCCTGTTGATAAAAAGAGTCCCTTCATGCGGTACGACTAAATCTAGTTTGGCGTACGAACCGTCTGCCGGGTGGGGAAGCGAAGATTGTGCAGGAACGAGCGGATATGGATCTCCTGTTTTTGTGACCAGAGCAATCGCATCATAGAGGACCGGTCTAATTAAGTTTTGACCTGTTATTTCCTTGAATAATCGATTCCAGGCTGCTCCTCTGGCAACGGCAGTTTGTATCGCCTCAGCGTCCTGAAAAAAACCGACAGAACTTTTATCAAAATATTCGTCAATAGCTTCACGAACCTGCGGGATTAAAGAACTTCCGCCAACCATAAGACAGAAATCAATTTCTTCAGGCTTTTTATCCGCCCTGTCCAGCGCGTCCTGTAAAGGTGCGAATACAGACTGCGTCAGTCGATATTCTGTTTCTCGTGCATAAATCAAATCGGTGTCCAGAAACGGTTCGAGAATCTTTTCAAACTGTGCGGCTGTCAGGTTAGGCTGAGAGAGATGAAAGGAACGCCTGCCAAGTTGGCACGTAATACGCGGTTGTTTTGCTGCGACTTTGGCTTTCTCCTCTTCGTATTTTCCAAATTTCTTGAGCCTATCAATTTGTTTGCATAAGGCAATTTTCAGGGCTTCCGCCGTACCCAGGAGCTGTGGTTCAAGCCCTCTCTTCTTTTCTGCCCAGCTCAGTGCAAAAGCTTCAAGGCCATTCTCTTTTTGTAAATCAGGAATTAAATGTTCATGAACAATGGACGTATCAATGTCGCCACCTCCCAACCGATGGTAGCGGGATACGGCAATCTGACTCGTCAGTACACTTCTTGATTTTTTATCACCGGTAATCTCAAGAACGGATACATCACAGGTACCGCCGCCAAAATCGAAGACTGCGCATGTTGATGTCTTGCCAGGTTGTACAACCTTATCGGTGCCCGTCGCCATGATGTAATCAATCAAGGCCGCTGTTGGCTCATCGAGAAGATCATCATCTTGCAGGTTAAGACCGGCATATTCGCATGCCAAGAGTGTGTCCCGCCGCTGATTGAGCTGAAAGGACGCTGGTACTGTAACAGAAAGGGCGTCCAGTTTTCTTTCCAGGTCCCTTTCAGCGGAATCTTTCAGAAACCTCAGGATATGCCCGGCAATTTTTGATGCATGGTTGAAAGGCTCCGGGGCACGGTAATAGGTTTTCCGAAGGCCCATGTCATTTTTCGTTTCGTAGAACAGATTTTTCTCAAATAGGAGTCCAGCCTCTTGTGGTCGTGTTCGCAGCCTTTTGGCCCCTTCTCCGACCCACACTTGATCATCAGGTAATATGGCGACAACCGAAGGGATTAAAGGGCTCGTATATTGTCCTTGCTGGGTGGCCTGGTCTATTTCAAGTATTCGGCATGAAGGTTTCCCTCCAGGTCGCCATACAATTTCTGCAACTGTGGAGTTTGTTGTACCTAAATCAATTCCATAACATTGAAATTGGGTTTTTTTACTTTTCTTTTCAGGAGAAGAAAAAAAGAGATCGAGGTCATACATACATCGCCTTCTATTGTCCCCAAAATTCAGCAACATGAGCCAAGAGCAGACTTGCTTCCATTTGCCTGTTTAAGCAGTTGCTCTCCTTTGCCCTTTGTATTATTGCCAGACCGAAAATATTCCTCGTTTTCCCGGTAATGCTCAAATATGTATTCGCCAAAATCCTGAAGGTATTGCGGGACGTTTGTGTCT
>DFBI01000151.1 GCA_002367335.1 Syntrophaceae bacterium UBA3084
GGATGTAAAAAAGATTGTAGAAATACTAAATGAAAAAGGAAGAAAAGAGGCCTTTGAACATAAGACTGTATATCGTCCCTGGGGACAATATACAGATTTAAAGATAGGACAAAGGTACCGGGTAANNGGTAAGACCAAAGGAAATCCTGAGCTTGCAGATGCATCACAATAGAACAGAAAACTGGGTAGTTATAAAAGGAACGGCAAAGGTAACAATCGGAGATAAAAAAATGCTCCTGCATGAAGGAGAAAGCGCGTTTATTCCAAAAGCTACTCTGCACAGGCTGGAAAACCTTGATAAGATACCTTTGGAAATCATAGAAGTGCAAAATGGTGAATATGTGGGAGAGGATGATATTATAAGGTTTGAAGATAAGTATGGAAGAGTCAAACCAGCAAACTAATGCGGCAAAGCCGCAAAGTTATCAGGGGCCAGTGCTGATCCCTGACCCTCGACACCTGACACCAGGAGCTGTGCGAAAAACGCCTGTCTGCGTGCCTGCCTGTGCGTGTCCGCACGCAGACAGGCAACGCACAGGCAGGCAGTTGCTGAGGATAAAGGCTCTAAACACCACAGAATACATCAGACAAACCAAATAGACCAGAAAGAGAGAGAGGGTTTTATCAATGAAAAAAGCTATTATTACCGGTATTACCGGACAGGATGGTTCATACCTGGCAGAATTTCTCCTTTCAAAAGGCTATGAAGTTCATGGACTCATCAGGAGGACAAGTTCCTTTAATACAGGCAGGATAGATCACATCTATCAGGATTCCCACTTACCTGATGTAAAATTGTACCTCCATTACGGAGATCTCTCTGACTCCGGCCAGTTAACCAATCTCATCTATAATGTCCAACCTGATGAGATTTACCATCTGGGCGCTCAAAGCCATGTCCGAGTTAGCTTTGATATGCCTGAATTTACAGGTGATATCACGGGCCTTGGAACCACAAGGTTTTTGGAGGCGATAAGAAGAAGCGGAATTAAGACCAAATTTTATCAGGCTTCATCAAGTGAAATGTTTGGGGGTACCCCTCCTCCACAAAATGAAAGTAGTCCATTCAGGCCAAGGAGCCCGTATGCGGCAGCCAAAGTTTATGCCTATTGGATGGTCAGGAATTACAAAGAGGCATATAATATGTTTGCCACTAACGGTATTCTTTTTAACCATGAATCTCCAAGACGGGGAGAAACCTTTGTGACTCGAAAGATCACTCGAGGACTTGTAAATATTCTAGCTGGGAAAGAAAAGAAGATCTATCTTGGAAATCTGGATGCAAGGCGGGACTGGGGATATGCTCCAGAGTATGTTGAGGCAATGTGGCTCATGCTTCAGCAGGATAAACCGGAAGACTATGTAATTGGAACAGGCGAAAGCCATTCGGTTAAGGAATTTTTAGAAGAGGTCTTTAATTATGCCGGATTGGATTGGAAAGAATACGTGGAAATAGATTCTCGGTATTTCAGACCCACAGAGGTAGAATTCCTCCTGGCCGATGCTTCAAAGGCAAAGGAGAAACTTAAGTGGAACACCAAAGTAACTTTTAATGAGCTGGTAAGGATAATGGTAGATTGTGACATGGAACTGGGTGGTTTAGAGCCTGTAGGGGCTGGAAAGAAGATTCTGGAAGAAAAGGGAATCGGGTGGACGGAGAATAAGCTGACATCAAAATAAGCATGATATAGAGGGTAACAGGATAGGCAGGCATGAGTTTTTGGAACAATAAAAGAGTCTTGGTAACAGGCGGGGCTGGTTTTTTAGGTTCGTTTGTGGTTGAAAGGCTTCAAGACAGGGGTTGCGGGAGTATTTTTGTCCCGCGAAGCAGGGATTATAATTTAGTGGAAATGGAAGAGGTTAAAAAGCTCTATAGCGATTCCAGACCTGACATTGTCATTCATTTAGCCGCTAAAGTAGGTGGTATTGCCGCGAACAAGAAGGCCCCCGCCAAATTCTTTTATGATAACCTGATGATGGGTGTTCAGATGATGGAGGCAGGAAGACAACAGGGAATAGAAAAGTTTGTGGCAATTGGTACTATCTGTGCTTATCCTAAATTTACTCCAATTCCCTTTAAAGAGGAAAATTTGTGGAATGGCTATCCTGAAGAAACTAACGCACCTTATGGTTTGGCCAAAAAGATGCTTCTGGTTCAATCAGAGGCTTACCGTAAACAGTATGGGTTCAACTCCATCTTTCTTTTACCTGTTAACCTCTATGGTCCTGGAGATAATTTTGATCCTGAATCATCCCATGTTATTCCGGCGTTAATAAAGAAATGTATCGATGCCGGGAACCACAAGCCAAAAGACATGAGCTATGAGCCAATTACAGTTTGGGGCACGGGAAGGCCTACCAGAGAATTTCTCTATGTAAAAGATGCGGCGGAAGGGATACTCCTGGCAGCAGAGAGATATAATAAAAGTGAGCCGGTAAATATCGGAGCCGGGGTTGAAATATCCATAAGAAAACTTGTCGAATTGATTGCGGAGTTGACCGGATTTAAAGGTCGAATCATCTGGGACAAATCAAAACCGGACGGTCAGCCGAGAAGGATGCTGGATACAACAAAAGCCTTCAGGGAATTTGGTTTTAAGGCTAAAAAAGATTTCAGAGATGGGTTAAAAGAGACGATTGAATGGTATATTTCAACCAATTCAGAAGATCATAATCGAAAATAATTGAGGAAAATCTCAATCAAGTTTCTTAGCTTCGTCAATCAACATAATGGGTATATCATCTTCAATTCTATATATTAACTTGCAGTTTTCACAGATAAGCCCATCTTTCGTTTCATTGAGATAAATATCCCCTTTGCATTTTGGACAGGCTAAAATATCCAACAGTTCTTTACTTATTGCCATTGTGATTCCCTTCTTATGACGCCATATTTTCCAATCATTAAAAATACACAGAATATCCAATAGTGCCGAAATGGGTATTAATGCCTCCATTCGGTTCTTTGATGTCGGCATTGGACATATGTCGGAATCTGTATCCCAGATTGAGTGATGATTTTTTTGTCAGAAAGAACGAGAAACCGGCGCCGATGGTATCGGAAAATATAAAGCCGTTAGCCTGAGTTGTCGTTTGAACGGTAATATAGTGAGGTCCGACAGAACCGAATATATAAGCAGATATTCCATCCGTTATCGGGTGCATGTACTTAAGCCCAACGCAGACACCGAATTCAAGATCTGTTTCT
>DFBI01000018.1 GCA_002367335.1 Syntrophaceae bacterium UBA3084
ATGTAAGTAGGATAGATGGGAGACCTCCCGGATTGTAGTGAGAGCAAAAACAGTGCACTTTTGATTCTTGTCCGGCAGACCTGCTTTTTTTATTGACACAACATTTCTTTTTTGTTAGGAAGCTCCAGATTGATTTGAGCATCGAAAAAATCGGGATACTGATCATAATATATTTGATCAAGAAAAGGTACCCCGAATTTTTTTGGAAAAAATTCAGAAAGGGGGTGATTCCCATGGTTTGTCAAACCATAAAAACTGGCATTGAATGTGCCTTTATGACCAAGAAAGGGTGTGGATTTAATGGTGGCAGCTGTCATCAAATTATTGATAAGTGCGAGGGTTGCAATAAAATCATAGAATACACTACGGGGAAGTATTGTATGATTTATCCTGACCCTGCAAGTAAATGGGCTATTGGCGGATGTCCCACAGCATCACATATAAAAAAGGATGCTAAGGCAAGAGATCAGAAAATTAACCCATTAAAAGCCTCAAAAAGAGCGGCGCACAAATAGTTAGAAGGGAACCGGCCAACTTTTTTATCTAATAAAAAGGAGCCTGTTTCCTTTTATTTTACTCAACCTAAAATTTTTCTTATTTCACATAGTCTTTTCTTAATATCAGCCAATATTCTGTAATGATCATCATCAGGGTAAGATTCTTCTTTCTTCATGCAGGACAGCTTCTTCTTTGCCCCGGCAATTGTAAACATATTTTCATACAAAAGGCTCTTGATTATTAACAATTCCTTTACATCTTTTCTCCGGTAAAGACGTTGATCAGATTTTGTACGAATGGGTTTTACCGTTTGAAACTCAGATTCCCAAAATCTTATGACATAAGGTTCCACACCAAGTATTTTCCCAACCTCGCCTATACGAAAATATGATTTATCGGGAATCGCGACGCTCATCAGTTAGTCCTTCCCTGCACTGAGACTATAAAATAACGTAGCTACTCAGGTGAATAGGCTGAAGACTGTTAGGGGAAAGTGCATTCTAAAGCCATGTTTGGTGCAAGAATCAGATATTTCCGCCAAAGTACTGCAATCGTACTCTTCTGCCCCTTCAGCCTGACTACGTGAGTAGTCACTCCCCGGGTCACTAATCGTTCAGGATCTTTTTTAATATCTGGCTTGACTTAAAGGATAAAACCCTCTTTGCGGGAATTTCTATTTCCTCTCCGGTCTGCGGATTACGCCCCCTCTGTGCCTTTTTTTCTTTTGTTGCAAAGGTACCAAATCCGGAGATTTTCATCTTTTCTCCACGGGCAAGGCTCTCCTGCGCTACTTCAAAAATACATTTTACCATTTCAGCAGAATCTTTTTTTGAAAACCCTAACTTATCATGAACATTTTGAACGATATCCTTCTTTGTCAATGTTCCCATCCTTAAATTTTCACCCCCTGATTTTAGCGCCGGTTGAATCAACAATTTCTTTTATTATTCTGCTATGAACTTCACTGATCTCATCATCTGTGAGTGTCCTCTCCGAAGAACGATAAGTAAATCTCACAGCAAGACTCTTTTCCCCCTCCGGAATCCCCTTGCCGTAATATACATCAAAGATCTTGATATTCTCAAGCAATTTTTCCCCTTTCCTCAACGCAAGACTCAGAATTTCTTCACTTTCCATCTTTTTATCAATGACAAAAGCAACATCCCTTGAAATAGACGGAACTCTCGGGATCTCTTTGTGCAACATATTCTCTGAAAATAAATCTACAAGCATAAGAAGGTCAAGTTCAAAAACAATGGCTATCTGTGTCAAATCCATTTTTTCAAGAACTTCCGGGTGAATCTCTCCTAAAAATCCGATATCCCTCTCACCTGCCATAACTCTACAGGACCTTCCGGGATGGAGAAAAGCCAGATGAATATCGGATTTAAATTGCAGATCACAAATCCCTATGGCATTAAGAAGATTTTCCACACATCCTTTCAAATCATAAAAATCGGAGAGCAATCCTTTAAAGTGCCAGAGATTATCATATCGTGAACCGGTAATGAGAGCGCCGACTTTTTCCTCTTCATCGGGAAGTTCTTTCCCCTCTTGATTTATGAAAACCTTACCCATTTCAAACATCTTCAGATTGGAATTCCCGGCGTTGATATTTTTCCTCATTGTTTCAAGAAACCCATATACAAGCCCTGTTCTCATAACAGACATATCTTCTGTGAGCGGACTCCTGATCTTTACAAATTTCCGACCCTTATCGTTGGCTTTAATGCCAAGTATATCGGCTGACTTAGGGGTTGTAAAACTATAATTAATTATCTCCGAGTAGCCATAACCGTTAAGAATATGTCTCACTTTATCTCTCAGGATATTTTGTCTGTTCCTCCTTCCAGATCCTGCCGAAACTGTTGGGAGAGAAAGCGGGACATCATCGTAACCATGGATTCTCGCAACTTCCTCAATCAGATCGATTTCTCTCGAAATATCCACCCTGAAACTTGGAGGTGTCACTAAATAGTCTATATCTTCAGCATGTTCGACCTTCATTTCAAGGCCTTCCAGGACACTTCTCACTTCTTCTGCTTCTATTTTTGTGCCCAAGGTTTCATTAACCTTATGAACACGGAGAGGAATATTCTTAGCTGTTTCTATCTTTTTAGGATATTGGTCTATATGGTTTCGACAAATTGATCCACCTGAGAGATCAGCTATCAGTTGAGCGGCTCGATTCAAAGCCCTTACAACCCCGTCAGGATCTACGCCCCGCTCAAATCGGAAGGCGGCATCGGTACCCATTCCAAGTTTCCTGGACGCCCTGCGAATTGTCGGAGGATCGAAATAAGCGCTTTCCAGAAACACCGTTTCCGTATCATCGACTACCTCAGAATTTAAACCACCCATGATACCGGCGATGGCAACAGGTTTAACACCATCACAAATCATCAAGGTGTTGGCGTCCAGCATTCTGGACTTTTCATCAAGAGAGATAAATTCCTCTCCTTTTAAAGATCCCCTGACAATTATCCGACCTTCCTCGAGATATCTGAAATCAAATGCATGTAATGGCTGACCTAACTCCATCATGACAAAGTTTGTTACATCGACGACATTATTAATAGCACGCAAGCCTATAGCTTCGAGTCTTAATCGTATCCAACTGGGAGACGGCTCGACTCTGACATTTTTAATCATCCTGGCCGTATATCTGGGACAAAGATCGGAATTCAGTATTTCCACAGAAGTTAAATTATTAATATCTTCTCCCTCTTCAGAAAATTTTATCGCAGGATACCTTACTTTTTTACCTGTTATTGCCGCTATTTCTCGCGCAATTCCAATTATACTTAAACAATCGGATCGATTAGGAGTGATGCCTATATCAAATACTGTATCCTTTAAATTGAGGGCTGCTGAAAGATCCATGCCCAAACCAAGATGTCCAGGCAATATCATAATGCCGGTCATATCCTCGCCAATTCCAAGTTCTTCTTCGGAACAAAGCATACCTTCTGACAACTCTCCCCTTAACCTTGAGCTCTTTATTGTATAGCCACCAGGTATAGTTGCTCCCACCTTAGCGAGTGGAACAATATTTCCTGCCTGGATATTCCCGGCGCCACATACGACAGGAAGTGTTTCGCTGCCCGTTGTAACCTGGCATAGTGAAAGTTTTTCAGAATTAGGGTGGGGTTTTATGGAAAGAATTTTTGCAACAACGACATCGGAAAATCCAGGGCTTATCTCATTTATGGAATCTACCTCAAGCCCAACCATGGTTAATTTATCGGCAAGCGCTTCAGGACTTAATTCAACGTCAATATAATCTCTCAACCATCTAAGACTTATCTGCATAAATCCCTTACTCTCCTAACCCGAACAAGCCGGAACC
>DFBI01000074.1:0-2040 GCA_002367335.1 Syntrophaceae bacterium UBA3084
TGCCACCAAATTCTTTAGCTCATGTGGATCATCGTTAAGATTGTATAAGGCCTTTTTTACTTTTTTAGCTGAAGGGTGGGGCCGCATTAATTTCCAGCCGTCTTTTAAAACCATGTGAGACGGTTTGCCTTGCAGGTCGCTGAGCCATTCCGTAACCACATATGTATCATCTTCATTGAAGGTACCTTCAATCAGACCGCGGAGACTGCTGCCATCTGAGGGGTGAGGGGGCATATCCAGATAATCCAGGATGGTTGCGAACAAATCCATGTTTGAAACCGGAGCTTTAACTTTTGTTCCCGGCTTAATTCTTCCGGGAAACCTGATTATCATGGGGACATGAGATGATTCTTCATAGAAACAGAATTTACCCCTCATCCCGTGGCTCCCCAGCATTTCACCATGGTCACTGGTAAAAATAACCAGGGTATTGTCTGTTAATCCAAGTTCATCGAGTTTGTTTAAGATCTGTCCAACCCAGTCGTCAATTTCTTTAATCAAAGCGTAATATTCCGACATGAAGTATTGAATCATTTTCGGGTCAGAGTATTTTTCGTCGGTCCTTTTTTTCATATTTATATAAGGCGAATCTGCCATACCATCATTAATGTTCATCGGAGAAACCATTTTCTCCGGGGGATACATTTTTATATATTTTTCTGTAGCCAGGTACGGAGGATGCGGGTGATGAAACGAACAGGTAATACTCAACGGTTTATCTTTTAATTTTTCTAATGCATGAATTGCTTCACCTGCTTCAAAAGCCGGCATATGGTATTGGGCGGGAATCTTTGTGGTCCCATGAATATCCGATTGTCCGACTTTGATGTTTGAATCCTTACCCTTTTTCTTCAGGTCAAATCGTCTATCAATCGGATCAGGCAAATAGGGCCTGTCTGTGAGCGTGTCTTTTAACTCTCCTTTTTTGAGTTCTCTATCGGGATACAATGGATTGAGATATTGCATATACGCTTTTTTATGGCCCGGTCCCAATTCTGTTTTATGTATGCCTGCCATTGTTACCGGATTTTTATAGAGCCTTGCACGAAAGATGGGTGCGTGCCATTTGCCGTAATATTCACACTCGTATCCGTTTTCTGATAAAATCTCATCGTATGTCTTCATGGGCATAACACCGGTGTCCTCCAGAACATATGCCTTTTTGTTTGAAATCACCTTGGTATGTGCCACCGTGTGACCTGTAAGCATCGATGCCCTGGCCGGCCCGCAAACAGCACACTGCGTATAGGTCTTTTCGAAGTAAACACCCTGACGAGCCAGGTTGTCAAGGTTAGGCGTATTCAGGATTTTGTTACCGGCATAACTCAGTGTATCAAACCGCTGTTGGTCAGTCATGATAAACAGCAGGTTAGGCTTACCGCCTTTACTGGCAGAACTCTGCAGACCTTCCGAACAACCGGACAAATCCGTAACGGCTACAGACATCGCTGCCGCTTTTAAAAACTCTCTTCTGTTCTGTAAATTCTTTTTCACTAATGCGCCTTTCTCATATCTATATCCTCAGGGATTTCCATTATAACATTGTATATCTTAGTTGAAAGAACATGAAAATGGCAACTCCACCGTACAACATTCTGTATGTTGAGCAGCCATCTGGTTTCCTCATTTCTATTTAAGTCGGATTAAACCGCTATTTACAATCTAAGTGGCGGCAAGCACTCAAGCTTATTTCGGTTCCCAATGAAAAGTTTCATCTTTTACTATGAGTCTTAATTTATTCCTCTCCGGGCCGGGCTGTGCAAACGATTTCGGAGAAGCGGCCTTTAGTTTGTCTTTTGTGGCTGCATACTTGCTGTTGGCAGCAAGGTTATACCACTCGTTAAAATCCCGTTTGACATCATAGAGTTCCTCGGTGCCATCTTTGTAATGGATGTACCGCCAGTTCTGATTAATTATTGCGTATTCATTCGGATACATGCCGGGCAGCAGCACATTTCGATCCTTTGCTTCTGCTGGATTACGAAGAACCGGTGCGAGCGAAGTTCCCTCAAGGCCGGTTGGAGCGGGCAGGTTGCAGAG
>DFBI01000074.1:2079-2560 GCA_002367335.1 Syntrophaceae bacterium UBA3084
ACCGGACTTGACACCGGGACCAGCCCAGATAAAAGGTACACCTGAGGTACGCTGCCAGAGGGTATGCTTACCCCAGTCCATTTTCTCGCCGTGATGGTAACCGTGGTCACTCCACAAGACGATGATTGTATTGTCGGCATTTGGCCCTTTTTCTAAAGCATCCACCAGACGCCCAAGCATGGCATCAGCATATGAGACACATGCCAAATAACCGTGAATCGCATCTTCAACCGCATCAAGTTGAACAAGGCGGCGATGATGGGCTCCTCGGGCGATCTTGGCCTTACGTACGGCTGGTGGCAAGTCGTCAAGATCATCCACTTTATAGGGCGGCAGCTTGATCTTTGCAGGATCGTAAAGATCGAAGTACTTTTCCGGACAATAGTTCGGAAAATGAGGCGTATAAAGTCCAACGGCCAAAAAGAACGGCTTGTCGTGTTTTTTATGCAAATGGTCACAGGCCCGAATGGCATGAAGATAA
>DFBI01000196.1 GCA_002367335.1 Syntrophaceae bacterium UBA3084
GGAGTAATCTGCAAAATCTGTGGATTAAATATTCTACCGGGTCCAATTCCTCAAAAGTTCCACCATAAGTCTGACACCAACACCTGAAGCTCCTTTGCTTATGTAAGGTCTATCCTTTTTCAGCCAGGCAGGGCCGGCGATATCGAGGTGTACCCATGGATAGTCACCAACAAACTTACTCAGAAAGAGAGCGGCAGTAATGGCGCCGCCCGCCCGTCCGCCTGTATTCTTGAAATCTGCCGCATCGCTCTTTATCAGTTCGTCATATTCTTCCCAGAGCGGCAACTCCCATACTTTTTCACCAGTAGCCTCTGAGGCAACCCTGATCATATTTTTCAATCCTTCATCTGTTCCCATCATACCGACAATCAGATCGCCTAAGGCTATAATGCAGGCGCCGGTTAGCGTTGCCATGTCAATCATGGCAGCCGGGTTGTACCTGTTTGCATACGCAAAGGCATCAGCCAGAACCACCCTGCCTTCAGCATCGGTATTAAGGACTTCTATTGTCTTGCCGGACATGGATTTTAAAATATCTCCGGGCTTATAGGCGTTTCCGCCGGGAAGATTTTCCGTAGCTGGAATAATACCTACTATATTGAAGGGAATCCGCAGGTCAGCCGAAGCCATAAGCGTACCAATGACAGCCGCCCCCCCCGACATATCTGTTTTCATCTCATCCATACTATCCGCCGGTTTGATGGAAATCCCGCCACTGTCAAATGTAATCCCCTTGCCCACCAGTACAACCGGCCTTTCTCCCTTTTTCCCGCCATTGTATTCCATAATGATTAATTTCGGCGGTTCATTACTTCCCCTGGCCACACCAAGTAATGCATTCATGCCAAGTTTTTTCATGGCGGGCTCACTGATAATCTTCAATTCAACCGGCCTTTTTACGAAAGCTTCCCTGGCCTTGTCAGCAAGGATCGATGGCGTCATTTCATTGGACGGCGCCGCAACAAGATCCCTGGTATAATAAACGGCATCTGAGATAATCTCCCCCGTTTTTGCAGCAGACTTTATTATTTTCAATAAGTCCGGTTTCGTTTCCATGATCACAAATTCATTCACTTCTTTGATTTGATCACGCTCAATAGTCTTGAATGGAACAAACCGGTAAAGACCCAGCAATACGCCCTCCACAGCAGACTGCGCCACTTTATCGATGGGCAAATCAGTGTTGCCTGAATCAAGGGATGCAGAAAAGTCTTTAATATTTAAGTCTCGTATAGTTCGGGCTGCTTTTGAAAAGGCGCCCCTTACTTTTTCCAGGTTAAGCTCATTTTTTTTACCCAATCCAATGACAACGACCCAATCGGGCATGATCAGACCCCTTGTGTTGACAATGCCCGTCTCAAAGAGCTTCCCCTGAAATACTCCATCTTTAATCAAATCACTGATAAGGCCGTCACAATTCTTATCCAAAACCGCGGCAGATCCCTCAAGGTTCTTGCTACCCTCAAACTGGCCGACAACCACGGCTTTAGACTGACTGTTTCTAAGTTCACCTTTTTTTACCTTAACTTTCATATAAATACCTCCAAGTATAAAACTTATTATAAGATACTACGACCATTGCAAAAGCGCAAAACATGAAAAACTATATTTTCAAAGCTCTAATATTTTCTGATTCATATTAGTAAATCTCAGCAACGGCTCTTATTAGCGTGTGATAATAATTGCATAGTAATAAAAAGTCAATCAATACCACGAGGCGGAAATACTGCCTGACGAAAGGATGGATTAAACCTTCAGGCTGTATCAACTGCCCTGGCCTTCAAGATATTACAAAACTTCAAAATTTACATCTTGACTTCAAAGTTAAATTTTGATTAATTCGCTGCAACTACAAATTGAAGGAGAAAAAATGGATTTCAGACTTACTGAAGAGCAACAACTTATACAGGATACGGCAAGAAGCTTTGCGCAAAACGAGCTTGACCCTGTGGCTGCACAGCATGACAAAGAACCTTACAAAAAAGAGAATCGAGAGATATTTCTCAAAAACCTTAAGAAGCTTGCCGAACTCGGTCTGATGGGCATTAATGTGAAGGCCGAATACGGGGGCTCTGAGGCAGGCGTTATTGCATTCAGCCTGGCCATGACGGAAATCGGCAGGGCCTGCGCTGCCACGGGAGTGACCATGTCTGTGACTAACCTTGTGGCCGAGGTTATCCAGTCCATAGGTTCCGATGAGTTGAAGAACACATACATTCCAAAGATTTGTTCCGGTGAATATTCCGCAGGAGGTTTTGCGTTGACGGAAACCTCTGCCGGTTCCGATCCCTCTGATATGCGTACTACAGCAGTACTTGATGGAAATGAATGGGTTGTAAACGGCAACAAAATCTTTATAACGAGCGGTGAATATGCCGGTTGTCATGTGTTATGGGCAGTGACTGACAGGAACGCCCCGAAAGGCAAGGGCATCAGCACCTTTGTTTTAGAGCAGGATGACCCGGGTTTTACCATAGGAAGAGCCGAGCATAAGATGGGACAAAGAGCTTCATCGACGAATGAGCTGATATTTGAGAACTGTCGATTCCCCAAAGATCGCCTTATGGGAACGCTCAATGACGGATTCAGAACAGCTGTTGCGGAATTGACAGGCGGCCGTATCGGTATAGGCTCGATGGCTCTTGGAATTGGACTTGCAGCAATGGATTATGCCACGAAATATGCAAAAGACAGAATCCAGTTCGGCCATTCTATTGTCAACTTCCAGGGCATTCAATGGATGATTGCGGAACGCTATACGGAACTTGAGGCGGCAAGACTCCTTCTTCTGAACGCCGCATATCAAAAGGAAAACACCGACTTCTTTGCCAGGGAATCATCCATGGCCAAGTATTTTGCGACAGAAGCCGCCGAAAGGGCATGCCGCAGCGCCGTGCAAATGCTGGGAGGATACGGTTATACTGAGGAATATCCCGTAGAGCGCTATACCAGAGATACACGTGTAGCTTCACTTTATGAAGGAACCAACGAGATACAAAGGTTAATCATAGCACGGGACATCATACGCAGTTTAGGATAATACAAAAACACTGTCAGATGTAAATCACATTCTCAGCATCCGGACCAAAGCACAAACAATAGCCCTTCGGTTTTCCGCGTATTTCCACCTGTGGAAATTTACCTTCATAACAAGAAAGATAATTATTACAAAATTTGAATTTACAGGAGGTTATCCATGTTCCAGACTAAAGTCACAGAAATATTAGGTATCAAATACCCCATTGTCGGCGGCGCTATGATGTGGATCACGACACCGGAATTTGTCGCCACTGTGTCCAACGCGGGGGGACTGGGTGTGCTGGCTTCGGCCATCTACCAGAGCCGTGAGGAATTCGCCGATGCCATTGACCATGTCAACGATCTCACAGATAAACCTTTTGCCGTTAATATCAACCTTTTTCCCATGATGCGTCCCATTGACAATAATGATTACGTCGATGTTCTAATTGAAAAAGGCGTAAAGATTGTCGAGACTTCAGGACACTCAGCGCCTGATGATTTGTGTGCACGGTTCAAAGAAGCGGGGATAACCTGGATTCACAAGTGTGTGGGGGTCCGCTATGCTCTCAAAGTCCAGAATATGGGAGCAGACATCGTCACAGTGGTTGGATACGAAAATGGAGGTGCAACGGGTAAACTGGATATCGGCACACTGGTAATAGTCCCACGTGTGGTTGAGAGCGTTAAGGTTCCTGTGATCGGTGGTGGTGGTGTCACCGACGGCAGGGCGTTTCTTGCAGTACTGGCCCTCGGCGCCCAGGGAATCATTATGGGCACCAGACTGCTCGCTACACAAGAAGCGCCAATCCACGAAAACCTGAAACAGGCGCTGGTCCAGGCCGATGAGCTGGACACTATGTTAATTATGCGTTCTATCGGCGCCACTCACAGGGTATGGACCAACACAGCGGCAAAAGAATGCGCGGAACTGGAAGCAGACAATGCCGAACTGTCCGAAATACTTAAAGTCGTTGCCGGTGAAGAGAGTAAAGCAATGTATAAGCAGGGAACGCTGGATACAGGTATCATCTCATGTGGACAGGGTGTAGGTATAATCCACGATATCCCCACGGTAAAAGATCTATTTAACGGTATCATCAGCCAGGCCACTAACATAGCCAACGGTTTGGCATCCGTGTAATCTGTGGATTAAACGTTTTTCCATTTTATACCATATTTTTCGATGCGATAGACAATAGCAGGTCGGGATATCCCAAGCATTTTAGCCGCCTTTGACTTATTTCCTCCGCTCAATTCAACGGCCTGCTTTATCAATTTACTGTTAAGTACATCAAGGTTTATGCCGGAAGGAGGGATTTTTACTTCGAGTCCACTATTTTCAGGTAAGATATGGGGTTGGTTTATTAAAAAAGAAAGATGCTCCGGCTGTATCAACCTGTCGTCCTCCATTAAAATAACTCGCTCAATAACATTCCTGAGCTCTCTTACATTACCAGTCCAGCGATGACTAATTAATATGTTTTGGGCCTTCCTGGATATGCTCTGGAAGTTCTTGCCAAATTTTACATTAAATTTATCAATATAATACAATGCAAGGGGGATTATATCATTTTTTCTTTCTCGTAAGGGTGGCAGAAATATCTTTGCGACGTTTAACCTGTAATACAAATCCTTACGGAAGTCACCCTTTGCAATAGCATCTTCCAAATTTTTGTTGGTGGCCGCGACAATCCTTACATCAACTTTCTTCTTTTCTGTCCCTCCGACCGGATAAAACTCCCTTTCTTCAAGGAACCTCAACAGCTTAACCTGAGCGGAAGGTAAAAGCTCGCTTACCTCATCCAGTAACAGAGTCCCTTCATCAGCCAATTCGATTTTTCCTTTTTTACCCTCTTGAAGCCCGCCGGTAAAGGTGCCCTTTTCATACCCGAAAAGCTCGGTTTCCACGAGGTCCCTGCTTATTGCTCCACAATTTATACTTATAAACGGTTTGCTTAAACGACTGCTCCGGTAGTGTATCGTTTTAGCAATAACCTCTTTGCCAGTTCCGGTCTCCCCCTCTATCAGTATTGTGGTATCATAACTTTTTGCAACAATATCAGCCAATTCAACGGCCTTTTTAATTTCTTCGCTTTCGCCTATTATATTATTTATATCGAACTTTTTTAGATATTGACTCCGTAGTTCTTCCAGTTCTTTCTTCAGTTCAAAACTTTCAAGGGCTTTCTCAATAATTATCTCTAACTCATCGATATCCAACGGCTTTACCAGATAATCATGCGCTCCCATCTTCATAGATGTAATTACACTGTGAACATCCTCGTAAGCCGTCATCATGACAACTAAAATATGTTCATCAATTTCCCGTATCAACCTCAGGGTTTCAATACCGTCTATTCCCGGGAGCTTTATGTCCAGCAATACCAGATTGACCGGGTTCTTTTTAAGAACCTTGACAGCCGTTTCCCCGCTCCCGACAATGGAAGTATCATATTTTTCAGAGAGGATATTATTTAAGGAATTTTGCAAAAGTCTGTCATCATCAACTATCAGAATTTTATATTGATACATATCCTGCTTTCTCCACGACAGAATTAACCGGAAATCTTAAAACAAAAGTAGCGCCTCTGTTTTCTTTACTGAGAACATCTATAAAAGCATTGTGTTGTTCCAGTATCTTACATGTTATTGACAGGCCCAGGCCGGTTCCTTCCGGTTTCGTCGTAAAAAATGGGTCAAATACTTTTGAAAGATTTTCCGGAGAAATTCCTGGACCGTTATCGGCGATATACACTAATAACTGTTTTTCATTTCCATTAGAGTTGTTTCCCATCGTACTCTTAACGTTAATGGTGCCTCCCTCATGCACAGCCTCCACAGCATTAAGCAGAAGGTTTACAAACACCTGCTGCATTTGCACCGGGTCGAAGACTATCTCCGGAAGATCTTTACCAAGTTTTGTCTCCAGATAAATATTTCTTTTTTTAATCTGTGCATCTATCAAAGCAATTGAATCCCGAACCACATCATTGATAACACCACGTTTTAATGATGGAATTCCAGGTTTTGTAAAATCAAGCATTCCCTTAACAAGTTTCTTTAATCTATCGATACCCTCAATAGTATCACTTACAATACTCCTTATTTTATCATCCATATCCAGTTTTTTAGATAACATCTGGACATTAAAATTTATACTGGCAAGAGGGTTTCTGACCTCATGCGCTATTCCGGCAGACAACTGCCCGAGAGATGAAAGCCTGTCCATCCGACTGATCAGTTCCTCAGTCTTCTTTATCTCCGTCAGATCCTGGATAGTAATAATTATACCGGCCACATTCTTGTCATGACTTTTTAAAAATGAAGAGCTTATCCCCAGGGTAACAACGCTTCCATTCTTCCCCATTCGTTCAGTCTCTCTATTCTCGATGGCTTTACGATTATTCAGAGCAGAGTCGATGATCTCGGATATATTTTTTTCAAATACATCAGACACCCTTTTACCAATAATCTCGTCTCGCTTTAAACAAAGGATTTCTTCAGCCTTTCTGTTTACCGAGCTGATGCTTCGACCACAATCCACCGTCACAACACCATTCGGTGAGCTTTCCAGTATATTTTCCGCAAAGTTTTTTTCGGTTATCACCTGCTCGTACAGCCGCACATTTTCAATCAAGGTTGCGGTATGACCGGCAAATATCATGAGTAATTCCAAGTCATCATTGTTAAAAGCGTCCTTTTCACAACTATCAACATTCAATACACCCAGCACCTTTTTTTCACTTAAGAGAGGAACGGCTAACTCTGATTTGACATTTTTTTTAACTTCTATGTATCGAGGGTCTTCACTCACATCTTTGGCCAGCAAAGAAATACCATTTTCAGCCACCCAACCAACAATTCCCTCGCCAATCTTCAGCCTGAATTTCTTTATATCTGTGTCCGAATAACCCCTCTGTGATACTATTCTTAAAAACTTACTGTCACTTTCAGCTAATAACAACATACATGATGATGCCTTTGTGATTCTCAAAGCGTTGGCGCTGATTACATGAAACAACTTTTTGAGACTCATAGCGGAACTTGTCTTTTTGTTAATTTCCTGTAGCGACAATAACTGCTCTATTTTTTGCTTGTTCTGCTCATGTAGCAGAGCATTTTCAATGATGATGCTTGCCTGGTTGGCAAAAGTTGAAAATAATTTTATTTCATTCCTGGTAAGAGCCAGTTTTTTACTCGTTATATCCCCTCCAATGAATCCGATGACATTTCTCTTTATTTTCAAGGGGGCTGCTATACCTGAAACCCGACTGTAAATTTTAGCCAGCTTTAAATCGATTTTGGTAAGTCGTTCATCAGTCTCATAATCTTTCAGGTATATTACTTTACCGGTTTTTACTGTCCTGGTTTCCACACAGTCATGCTTATCTACCCGGAAAGGGCTCCCCAGAGCTCTCTCTCTTTCTTCAGGGCTGAACCCCATAACATACTTGCATTCCAGCAAATTCGGATCTTTTTCATTAACCAGAGATATATCAACCCTGGTGAATCCAAACACGATTGCCGTCTCTTCCGTGATGGCAGTAAGCACCTTCTCAAGAGAAATAGGACGTGTAAGCAGACTGCTTATTCTATGAATCGAGGATAAAAGCTTATCTTTCGCTTTTACCTCAGCCTTATATTGGACTATTCTCTTTTGATATACCTTTTCTGTATCTTTTCGCATTATAGATTCTTTTTGTTACGCAGTCATTTCAGGTTCCGGCAGATAACCATCCGCTGTACCTCCGATGTCCCCTCGACAATCTGCAGGATTTTGCATCCTTTGTAATAGCGAGATACGGCATATTCATTCATAAAGCCATAGCCTCCATGAATCTGATAGGCATCACTGGCAACCTTTTCGCACATTTCCGATCCAAACAGCTTGGCGTATGACGCCTCCAGTGTATGAGGCATATTGTTATCTTTCAGCCATGCAGCCTTAAGATACATATTTCGCGCAAGTTCAATGTTCATGGCCATGTCAGCTAATTTAAAGGAAGTCCCCTGAAAGCTGTAGATCGGCTTTCCAAACTGAATCCTCTCTTTCGCATATTTCAATGAGACCTCTAAACAGGCCTGGGCCACCCCAACACTTATAGCTCCAATAAAAATACGGCCTGTTTGCAGAACGGTAAGGTGCTGGGCAAAACCCCCGCCTTCCCTACCCAGGAAATTACTTTTCGGAATGCGACAATCTTCAAAAATAAGCTCGTTCGTGGGGAAATGATGCCATGCCATTTTGTCGTATTTTTTGCCCAGCACGAAACCCGGAGTGCCCTTAGGCACAATAAAGGTATTGATAAGATCTTTTCCCTCTGTTCTGGTGCGGGCAGTGATAATCACGATAGATGCGTTATCGTAATCCATAAGGGAAATAAACTGCTTGGTGCCATTGATAACCCATTCATCTCCGTCGAGCACTGCCGTGGTTTTGGTGGCGCCGGCATCAGAACCCGCCCCCGGTTCCGTAAGCCCAAAAGCTCCCAGTTCTTTACCCTGAACTAGAGCGGGCAGCCATTTTTGTTTCTGCTCCTCAGTACCAAATACGTGCAATTCCTCGTTTACGATAGTAACAATATCCAATAAACCTCCCAAAGTCACATCTCCACGCGATATCTCCTCAACACCAACCATCATTCCAACCCAGTCACCGCCACTCCCGCCATATTCTTCCGGATAAGCTATGCCCATCATCCCGAGATCCGCCATCTGACCTATGATATCATAGGCGTATTCGCCTGTTCTGTCCAATTCTTCCATTTGTGGTGTTACAACATCATCTGCAAACTTTTTCGTCATTTCCTTGATCATTTTTTGTTCTTCGGTCAACTGAAAATCCACGTTTTTTCTCCTTGTTCAAAATTATATATGTATATTTATAGTCAGGCTGAAGGAAAAACCTTTAACCTTCGTTGCTCAGCATTTACAGCTCATTTCCCAGAATTGTCACACTGACAACGCTCATATGGGGAAATCCACCCAGATTGTGAGTAAGCCCTATCCTTGGGTTTTCCACCTGTCTTTCTCCGGCTTTTCCCTGAAGTTGTTTGTACTCCTCATAAATCATCCTGAGACCCGACGCGGCAATAGGATGGCCAAAACATTTTAACCCGCCATCGGTTTGACAGGGCACTTTTCCGTCGAGATCAAAGAAACCCGCCTCCACATCCTCTCTCGCCTTTCCCCGCGGAGATATCTGAAGATCTTCATACGTTACAAACTCAGTAATGGAAAAACAATCATGAACCTCCATCATACTTATCTCTTCACGGGGATTTGTTATCCCCGCTTCCTCATAAGCCTTGATTGCTCCATGAGTTGTCGTCTGCACATAGGTCCCATCCCAGCTTTTATAGCTCTCTTCCTCAGCAGATGTTATGGCAATCTGAAGAGCCTTCACGTAAATGGGGTCCTTCCTGAAATTTTTAGCCATATCGGCACGACATACTATAGCAGCAGCCGATCCATCACTGACACCACAACAATCAAAAAGACCCAGCGGCCAGGCTATCATCGGCGCTTTCATAATTTGCTCAACAGAAACCTCCCTGCGCAGATGAGCCTTTGGGCTGAGCGTTCCATTGTGATGACTCTTTGACGATACATGTGCCAGAGCCCTTTTACCTTCCTCCGGTGAAAGACCGTATTTGTTAAAATATTTCGTTGCCATCATGGCAAAACCACCCGGCGCCGTCATATTGGTAGATGTAATTCTGCTTTCCGTACCCATTAACGTCCCAAAGTCAGGCAATCCGCCATATCCCGTATCTTTCAGTTTTTCCACACCAAGAGCCAGAGCAATGTCGCAGGCTCCGGAGGCCACGGCATAGCAGGCGCCCCGAAACGCCTCGGTTCCCGATGCGCAGAAATTTTCTACTCTCGTTACGGGTATAAAGGGCAGCTTCAAGGCCTTCGTCAGCGGAAAACCGCCTTTGCCGACATTAACATGGTCAACGCAACTGCCAAACCAGGCAGCATCTATATCTTTCTTTTCTATACCTGCATCTTCCATTGCTTCTTTATATGCATCAACTATCAGATCGGATGAAGTCTTATCCCATAACTCGCCGAATTTTGTGCAACCCAT
>DFBI01000093.1 GCA_002367335.1 Syntrophaceae bacterium UBA3084
ATCGTATACGTTCCATCTCCAAAAAGTTCGTATTCTTTATTTGCTATGGCAGCTAAATTCCAAACACTTTCATTCCCATCTAGTTCAAAACCACGGATCACCTCTATTCCGTACTTCGGGTCGATCTTGTCAATAGCGCCTTTATCATCTCTTTTAACTGTAAAAGAGTCGCCGGAGGGAGTTGTAACCGTCAGTGATTGTACTCGCACCCCAGAATCTTCTTTCGTCCTGACCGATGCTCGTAGATCATATTCGTCAATCATTCCTATCTCTTGATCAAGTTTGGTATTGGTTGTACCCAAATCGATACTGGTAATAACAGATACATCTCTTACATCCTTTTTTACCCCCAAACATGCGGAGATCAAGATAAGCGGCAATACCATTCCCCACTTGATTTTCCTAAACATATTCATTCCTCCTGGTTTTAACTGTATAAGTTGCGAATTTTCATCTAATGATATAAATCCCCTTGGTGGGTGGATATGGAAACTCAACTCCCTCTTCGGTGACTATCGCCCCATCATGGAGACATGCATATAAATATTTCCCTTTACCCCATTTAGGTACTGGCATATGGACCATGTATTCAAAAGCAAAGGTATGATTGACTTGAATCTTCCTATTCCAATGCCACTTAGGACCCATAGGAGAAATCCTGGGGGAAAGCACTCCTTTTCCCATAGCATGCAAATCAAGGTGAACCTGGGTTTTTTGGGGATCTGCATTTTTGTCATATTCATCCCCATCTATGTAAACATATCCTGCTTCTTCTAATTTACGGATGAGAGTTTTCAGTATTTCTCCCGCAGTAGGACCAGCCTTAATGTTCTTTTGCAAGATCTCCCGGATTTTTAGTATATCTTTCCAGAGGTTTTGAACCTCCGGAGGCAGATCAGTCTCTCCTTCCCGCAGCACATAGCCGGTTCCACCTGTGTCTGCATCCATGATCTTTAGCATATCACCGGCACCATGGAGTATCCCAACCAGATCACCTCTCTGGATCACATAGCCGTCATTATTATGTTCATTTCCGTCCGGGTCCCTAACAAAAACATTTTGCTCGAGTTCCCGTAAAGTTGTTTCACCTGGTACAATTTTGGCAAATTGTTCATCCAAATATTCTGTGGCTTTAATCCCCATCTGGCGGTGATATTCTATTTCTTTCTTTACCCTTATTGATAAGTAGTCTAATATCAAGTATTCAGCCGAGACCATCCTCTTCGCATACTCATCGCCTAAAGCTTTGACCAATAGCATGTAGTCTGTATGCGAAATACCATCGGTAAGTGCCCGCACTTCTGAGCCCTCGGCAAGTGAAAGTTTTTCTGAGTAATTTACACCGATGTGTTTGGGGTTGCGTTCGGCAACAAATTCTCCAAGTCCCATAAATCTCAGGTCCAACTCCGTCTCCGGGGCTTTGTCCGGATCTTTTGGCACGTAATAATTCTGTTGATCAAGATCTTCGGCTTCTTCGCCGATGATGTCGTATGCCCCGGGGTCTTTAACTTCATCACTAAATTTAAAAACAGTCCGTTCGATCCTTTTTTTACCACGGTTGGTAAAGATAAAAATTGCGGAGTTGCTCCCGAATTCATAGGCAAGAGGATCAGTAGCCCATGGTCTAATCACGTGAATCCACATGTCGATCTTGTTTTTCCGCATGACTTGAGGCAAGTAGATATCAAACTTGTCCCGGCGAATCTGATTCATCAAATCCTCTGTAACATCCGGTTCTTGGCCCTGGACATGGAGTCCCTGAACTAGGAAAAGAAAGCAAAAAAAAGTGAAAAGAATCCGTATTTTACTCATGATTTTGCCTCCTTAATTAAGAAAAAGATAAAAACAATAAATACATAAAACACATAAAAACAATTACATAAAAACAACAACTAAGTCAAGAAAGTATAACACTTAAGTTCCCAAAAACTTTACCGATCAAAGACCGACTCATGTATTTCATTAATGCATGCTATTATTCTCGAAGTTAGAATAGTTTACAGTTTATAAACAGCAGTCGAAGAAGTCACAAGCTTTGCATAATATAAAGTAAACTCGGACCTTACTGGAAAAGCTTGAGTGGAAAGGCTATTCCTTTTCTGTAATAAGTAATGTCTTCAAGTCTAGTTTAAGCGGCAGTTCTCCTGGCACAGGTTGGTCATGGTTTTTCACAACAGTAAGTCTCACGAAATCATCTTTAAATCCGAGGGAGATAAGGACATCGATTTCTTCCAGAAAATTTTCAAGCACATAAGGCACACCCTGCTCATCAAAGAGGGGCTCATCACCTTTCAGAGAAGCGCTGAACCACACTTCCAATCCCATTCTGTCGGCAAATTCTCGGAAATTCCTTAAATCTTCGGAGCTTGATTGAGAGAAATCGTATCCGTCCACAATGAGAGTCTCTGCAGCGAACTGTCCATCCCGAATCATGACTTCCAGACTTTTCAGAATATACTTCGTAAGGACACCGTCCTGACGAAAATTCATTATCACTCGGTTTTTAATTATCTTATCATGGACCTCGATGGCTGATTCCAATCCTCGTTTTTTGGCTATCTCTTTGAAAATATTTTCATACCAGTTGATGATATAATCGACATGGCTTGAGTACGACACGTGGATCACAGGTTTTCCCTGGAAAAGCTTGTCCGTTGCGATATGCACCAGGCATGCCGTCTTTCCAACCCCTTTTCTGGAGGCCAAGACACCGATGTTGCCTTTCCCCAATCCTCCTTGAATGGCTTTTTCCAAAACCCTCAAGGGGCTTCTTTTAATAAGTTCCGCTTTGACCATACTTTAAAGCTCCTATGTTTTTTTGAGGCTGAATCTTTTCTTGTTTTTTCATATTCGGCCTTTAGTTCTTCGCCAATATTTTCGGGAACCCTGCCGTATTTCCGGAATTCCATAGTAAATTCTGCTTTTCCCTGGGTCAATGAACGAAGGGTCATTGCATAACCGAACATTTCACTCAGGGGCACTTCAGCGTCGACACGCACAAACGTACCGTCCTCGACAGCACTGACAATAACTCCACGTCTCTTGTTAATGCTGGCAAAGACATTCCCTGTAAACTCAGAAGGTCCTTCGATAGAAACCTTCATGATAGGCTCCAAGATGCACGGCCCAGCTTTC
>DFBI01000125.1 GCA_002367335.1 Syntrophaceae bacterium UBA3084
CATCGGCCCCTACATATTGTAGGGTCTGTTCCCCGAACAGGCCGTGTATCCGGATAGTGTCCAGAAAAATCAACAAGTTATATTAAATTCGCCCAAACGAGTTACTTGAAAGTCAAAATCAGATTGCAAAGTAAAAAGCTTCAAATTCAAGGCGCGCATGGTTCGACAAGCTCACCATGAGCGGAATATAGCCTGCTCTGAGCTTGTCGAAGGGAAAGATGCAGCGCAACGCAGAAGTTGGACTTTTTACGAAGCCATCAGATATTGCATTTCCGAAATTAGTAAGATGTCCCAATACTGCCCCTCGATTTCCCCATCACAATGCCTTATAGACTGTGAGGGAAGCTAAAGCTACGGTCAGCACGGAAAGTCCGATTTCCAGCCAAAAAGATTTTGCCCTTAGTGAAATCTTGCTTCCTATTCTTGCGCCAATCATTGATCCTGCAAGCACACACAAAGCGGGCAACCATATTATGTTGCCGCGGTGCCAGTAGATAGCTGCAGCAGCGAACGCTGTAAAAATTGTTACAAATAACGATGTAGCAATTGCCTTGTGAATGTCAAAATGCATGGCCCTCAGGAATGGCGAAAAAAGAGCGCCCCCACTCCCGCCCCGCACGCCCGTTATCAGATTTAAACAGAACGAACCGATAACAATGTTTTTTGAACCCGGGGTTATTTTCCGGGAGAACTCCGGAGCAATTCTGTCAAGATATATCCCCAATATCGTTATAATGGAAACGATTACAAAAATAATCGCTAAAGTTAATGTTGGAATCAGACCGGCAAGATATGCACCCATTACCGAGCCCAGTGTACCACCAGCGACCATATACAAGGCAATGTCTTTATCGATATTTCTTCTCTGACTAATGGCCCCTACGGCCGATGAAAAAGGAATGACAATAATGTTGATTGCAAAAGCGCCCAACAACGGCAGCCCGGCCAGATTAAGCAAGGGAATCCTGATACCACCTCCGCCAATTCCGAACATCCCACTCATGCAACCAGCGAACAGCCCGATAAGAAAAAAGATTATAATTTGGACCAGCGACATGAAAGAATATCCTTTCCCCTTGCCCTTAATCCCCTCCTGCCAGGGAGGGGAAATCCGAACATTTGCAAATTTAAGTTACCTGGAAGTCCAAATATGCACAATCTTGTCATTCCCGTGAAGCTTGTTCTCGACTCCGATCGGGGAGCGGGAATCCAGTCTTTTCAAATGGTTAGGCTTCTATAGATTCTCGCCTACGCGGGAACGACAGACTTTTTTACGAAGCCGTCATGTTTAAAAACCTATTAATTTCTTTTCCGCTTCATCATATATTTCATCGATGCTTTTCTGAATGTGAATCGTATATTCAATAGCCGTTACTACCTTGCAGTAAAAAGGGGGAACCGTCCTTTACGGTATTATAATATTTGTGGTGTTGTTCATCTTACTTTTCCTCTTTAATTGCATAGTATTTTTGTCTTGAGCTTGTCGGTTTATCTGGAATTGTCGGCTTCAAAAGACCTTGTTTTAATAAAGGCTGGAGAAAGTTTTTCCTAAAATATTCTCTATCCTTTATCTTGATAAAGATTTGGATTTCTTCTCTGGTCCGGGGAATCTGGCAAAACTCAAGGATTATCTGTACCCTTTCATCTTGCGGGGTGACTTGCGGGGTGACTTGCGGGGTAGCTGTCTGTCTTGTCAGAGTGACAATAAAAAAATCTCCTGTATCAAATTCAATCTCAATGTTCCTTGCAGCCATAGCCTCCCGCATCCTGTTGATACCGGAGCCGACCTTTTCCGTTATTCCAAGCCTGTGAAAGGTGTCGAATAATATGGGATTCCGCGCAACACTGATCTTCCCGAATTTACTGCTGTCGAAGAGAAGTCGGCCAGGATTTGTTATTTCAACACGGTCATCATAGACCTCAACAAGGATACCGGCCCCTTCCTCAAAATAGTCTCTGTGAACAATCGCATTTACAAGCGCTTCTCGCAGAACTTCCAGCGGGATTTCCGGGATTTCTTTTCGAGGCCCACCATCTTCAATTATGTACTCAATTTTCAGATACTGTTGCAAAAAACGAAATGCATTCTCATAGTTAAAAATTAGATCAGCCTTAAAATCCTTCCGGTCAAGTATCTTGGTTTTTGTAGTACCCTTAAAAAGAACACAGGTAATGAAACTGTGACGAATACAGGTTTGAATATTCTTGCCGAAAAATAATGCTCCGGCATTTGTAATCTGAAAGCCTTCCCTTTCTTCCGCGAAACCTAAATTCATCAATAAGTCTTTCCGGTTCTCGGGAGGCGTAATTACTGCCCCATTCAGGAAATGCTGCCATTTGTTATCATCAAACTCACCAGGATAATCAAAACCTCTACAGATTTGCATATCGAATTTAAACTTCCCCGCACCTGCGGCAAGGGCTAATATTTCATTCCTCGTCAATTTTTGAGAATTGGGTCCCTCCCTCAGAAAGAAACCCCTTGAACAACGCACAGGTTTATCGTGACTTTCATCTATTGAAACAACAAGCAGTTTTACACCCTCATACCGTACTGTTTTTATATGTATCGGAATCCGGGGGTCGCAATTATTGGCAATATCCTGGATTTTTGAACGTGTCGTGTTGTCAGTGGAGCAGCCTGTATTTCCGCCATCATCTGCAACTCCTACGATAATTTTACCCCCGGATGCATTGGCAAAGGCAACCATCTCTCTGTCGAGACTTTCCCCAACCTGCTTTTTGAACTCAACAAAATAACCCTCGCCTTGTTTGATAAGTTCTTGTAATTCCCTTTTCTTCATTACTGTTCCTTCAGTATCAACATTCTCTGTTGCTTGAAATATTCGCTTTCATTATTTAAGTGTTGCGTCCCCAGAATTAGTAAGGTGTCCCCCGAATTCTAAGGCATTATTATTCCTCAGTGTTGAACGTTTGATATAAAATGTATTTTCACCAATTCATTTTCCGCTTCATCATATATTTCATCGATGCTTTTCTGAATGTTGATCGTGTGCTCAAGGGCTGTTGCTGTTTTGCAGTAATGTTTAATATCATTTAGAGACAAGACTTTGTCCTTTCTGTCTTTCAGCCATTTATCGCAAACCTGGTAGCCGCCGATCCGGTATTGCCAGACGTTTTCCTCTAATCCCTCAAAGTACTGATCGTTGTTGATGTAAACGCGTTTACCCTCTTTGTCGTATTTGATTTTGTCAACCCGCTTATCTCCTGTTCCCTGGAATTTTGCCATCGGGGAATCAAGCTCAGGTGATTGCATAAGATGCAGGTCTGCAAGACGTTTGCCGTATTCGGCCAGCTTTTGGAAAAGGCGTTCGTCTTTCGTAAATGATACTCTCGGAAAGTCCGTTTTCAGAAATTCGGCATATTTTGTGCGGTAAGTGTTGGAATAGAAAACAGCGTATATGTAGTAGAAAATATCTTCAGGGCTTGGTTTTGCTTTGTAAGTTTCAGATAAAGCGGAAAATATTTTTTCGCTTATATTCGGCGTTCTTTCTTTTGACTCTTCCAGATGGCTGAGGAGGTCTTTTTGATCTGAGTCGGGGTAGAGGTAGAGGGGAAAAGCATAAGAACGTTCTCTTGTTTCCAAAGATACTGTGCAATCATTAATGATATAGCTCGTACACAATGCATGCCTGAAATCACCGTTGACTTGACGATTAGTAATCAACCCCAAATTCTCACGCATCATATGCCGCATGACTCTTTTAACTGTTCTCCAAACCACCGAATCGTGATAGAAAATCCACCTAACATCAAAAGGCCGGTAAAGCACGGGCGCCACAAGATCATTCAAATCAGAATCAGAAACATCTTGTAACATTGTCCAAGCTTTTCTAATGTTCCAACCTTTCTTTTTCCTTATCTGGAAAAATTCGTGAAGTTCATCGTCAGAATATTTGCTATTTTTGAACAGACGTATTCTGTTTGTTAATCTGTCCTTATCCCCATCTATAACAAAATGGTCTCTGGCCGTAGTCATGCCAACACCATTAAGCGGAAAAATATCGGTTATCTTCGGCGACCTTTCATACTGTTCCAAAAGCTCTTCATCCCTCGGAACGAAAAGATAAAATTCCGGTTTAGGGGTTATTTCCTGCCATTTGGTTGTCGTAATATCATTATTGATAAGCCAATCGTATTTTGCCTTTCTCATGCCCCATATTTCGGAATGAAAAATCTTCTTGCCGTTTTTGCTGTTCCCGTCTTTTGTCTTGATGAATAACGCAATGGCCGTTCCCTGGCGAATATCAAAGACGTTTTCATCTTTTGAACCGTCCGGGCATTTTTCCTTTTTCAAGCTGTTGCCGTGCAGATCGAGCAGATAAATTTCATTAAAACTGTTCATCAGCGACCGGCGCATCCCTCTGAAGGTGGGATTGTCCAGATAACTATGATTGGTGATAAAACCCAGTACCCCTTCACCCGCCTGATCTATTTTCCACTGGCCAAAACGGATAAACTTGACATAATCATCCTGCAGCCATTTCGGATTCTTTTCCCCAAGCGGTTTCCCGTCCACCTGGTAATATCCGTCATCTTTTATGCCATTGCTATGTGTGTAGCCCTCCTTCAACAGGCTATCTATCCACTTGCCCTTGTTTGCCGAATGCCCGGAATACGGGGGATTGCCCAATATTACCAGTATCGGTTGTTCTTTTTTTACTTTTCCTGCCAGATGCGATTCTTCGGAAAGGGAGACCATGCCGGGCAGGCTGCTCTGTTCAAGCTTCTCCATCTCAAGGGTGTTGGTCAGGTAAAGTTTAAACCTGTCATCCTTTTTGAGGCGGCAGCCGAGTTCTTCAAGGAGAAAAGACATCTTCAAATGACCCACGGCATAGGGTGCCATCATGAGTTCAAAGGCGTAGAAGTTTTTGAGGATGTGCTCCCTGATAAAACCTTCCTTATCGCCATCCCCGTATTTGGTCGTAAATTCATCGACCGCCAGTTTCGCCGCTTCAGCCAAAAAGGTAAGTGTGCCGGATGCCGGGTCCAACACCGTAACTGTATCGCTTGCCATGCCGTCAACTTTGTCGAAACGATCCTTTAGAATATGGTGAAGTGAACGCACGATATAGGAGACAACCGGTTCAGGCGTATAATACACGCCACGTCTTTCGCGGGTTTGTGGATCATATTCGGCAAGAAAGGTTTCATAAAAATGAACAACCGGGTCTTTCCCTTTGCCTTCTCTAAAGTAGTCCTGAAGCAGTTTGTTCACATCCGCCACAAACAATACTTCGGCGATATCATCAATACTGCATTCCATCTGGACAGGAACATCTTCAAGTGAAATAAACCGGAAAACATCTCGCAATATTCCGATTGTGCTGGGGATGTTGTCATAAGCGAGTTTTCTATTGAAACCGTTTTTTGACCGCATGCGGGCGGCAAACAGACCATAGGTGATCGTCTGGGAATAGAGATCGGCAAATTCCTCTTTTGAAAGACCGCTGATCAGAAACTGCCTGAACGCTTCATAAAATCCCAGGATAAAGCCTTCGCCGGTTTTTTCTTCCTCCGCCATTTCCTCGGCGATCACCTCGTCCTTTAAAAAGCTTGTGCGTTTGGCCAGCTCTATTGCCAGATTTTTTGCGTTGTAAACTTTAGGCAGGGAGAATGAATAAAACTCTTCAATCAGCTTGAGAAAATCAGGTTCTTTTTCAACCGGCGGTATCGTTTTGAGTTTATGCACGATAAAAGGTCTTGCTATCGATGCCTTATTGACCAGTATGCCGTTACGATAAAGCCTGAACTCGAAAAAATTGGTTAATATCAGGTTCGGGAAGATATGCCTGTAACGTTTTAGCTGTTTCGAATGTTCTATTGAATCCAGATTATCAACAGTCGGGGCTTTGGCTTCAATATACCCTACAACATGTTGCCTGCCGTCCCAGATTCGGAAATCAGGATTGCCCGCCTCGGTGGTTTTGGGAAGCGTTGTAATGTGAATTTTGCCCTTGCCACCTGCCTGCGCCAGTTTATTCATCAGCGCTGCAAGGGTCGAATAATAACTTTCTTCTCTGGCATCACCCTGATCTGTGATTTTAAATATGTTTTGAAGATATGATTTCAGCATTCAAATTACCTACTGCGGCAAAGCCGCAACCGAACAAGATACTTTTTTACCACGAAGTCTCTAAGAATTTTGCTACAGACTGAGAGTCATATGTTGCTGAAAGGCAAGGGCGGCAGAATGAGGTAATCGTCTGGGGGAGAGCTGTCCAACTTGCGGTCGATTTGTTCTAAGATCCAACCCTTTTTACTTTTATTTACGAGCGGAATAAGACTCACGAACTGTTTCAAGAATCAGCTCAGCAATCAGTTCGTCGTCTTGTTTCAAATTATATATTCCGCTGTGTGATGGATCATTCATTAAGGGATCATGGAGGACTTCAAGATTTTGACCATCTGGACTTTCTGTCAGTACTTTTTTACGGACTTCACCGCCATTTAGGATAGCTATTCTTGCACGTGCTCCTACAGTAAATGTTTCAGAATAGGTTGTTCGAATTTTAGTAATTTCGCTCTCTCTACTTGAGCAGTTCAGAAATTCCAACCAATTTACAGATAAGCTTTTTTCACCCGGTCTCAATAAAAATGCAGTGGCCTGGATTTGTCCATCTGAAACTTGCATAGGTCTGCAAAAACGTGCAACGTGATCTGTGTCCGGTATCTGATCACCTTTCATTCTGAAATCCAGCCCTCTATATGAAACGGTTTCACAGCTTCCATGAGAATATCTATTGTTGCTACACCGGAAATCCTGATTTTTCGCTTAGGATGCCTGTCATTCGCTTTGAATATAACAAAGCGAACATCTCCATTTGGCAGGAAATGCACGCTGAACACTCGATTCTGTTCGCCTCTCCATGAAGCGTAGATGTTATAGTCAGGCGTTAATGAAATAGTTGGGCACTTTAGATTAGTATGTAATCGAAAAAAGTTATAAAAATTGCGAAGGGATTCAGCCGCTATTCCAAGACAATCAGAATCCTCTTCTTTTGCATCATTAAACAAAGTGAGAATTCTATTTGCCAAACTTTCGTGATAGGTAATAGAGAGTGATTTTCTAATCTGGAAAATTAATTCTTGTACCTGATCCTCTTCGTTTTCAAGTAAAATCACTTGTGTAATTGAATCTTGGTTATCCGGCGAATCAATTATAGAAGTACTGAATTCTTCCTGGTTAACGAATGCCGTTTTTTTATAAAAAACCCTTCTGGGAAATTTTTTTGGAAAAGATTCGTATGCTTCAGTATCCGAATATGGATAACCGCTTGGGGAATTATCGTTAATTGATTTATTTCCGTATACAATGCTAGGGATTTGTGCTGGATCAAACCCATTAGGTATTCTATGCAAATCAATCTCAGGCATTTTCTTCCAGCTCCCATATTTTTTGAATTTCAGGGGTTGTTAGATCAGTAAAACCTCGGACTATCCATTCATGTGCCAAGTCAAACCATTCACGCATTCTATCTTTTGTCGCTGATTCATCAATTCCTCTCGTTTTTAATTCGAGAACAAGCAAAGGAACTTTGTCTTCTTTTTGTATAGCTTGTTTGAAGCTGATGATCAAATAACCCTTCTTTCCCGGCAAAAGGAACTCTTTTTGCCAGCTAACTTTTTCGGGTTTCGGTAAAAAGCGTTCTTTTGTTTTTTCCCAAGCATAATCCAAAAATATTTTTGGCAGGTCATCAATCGTAGCCCATCCCTGCCCCTTTGGAATATGGTTGATATAACTCAGTTCATATTCGACTGGCCTAAGCTCGCCGAATTCAAGTTCATCAAAGAAAATTACGATTTTATTCAGTACACTTTCGAAATTTTTAATCACATGGTCATATCGAGGATAATCGTTTTGTCTTCTTCGCCAATTGAAATAAAATCGATCGCCCTGAAATTGTATCAATTGGTCATCCGATCTGTTTATAAACCACACTCTTGGTAAGGGCATTCCTGTTGCCTGATCTACCAAAATTTCACCTTTAGCTGATGATATCGGTGGGGCATGTTGGATAATCGGATAATCAGCTCGAAATTTATCCCAAAGGAAACCGATATGTGGGATTCGAAGTTTATCAGGAGTATCAAATCGCATCCCACAAACAACTTCGTTAACAGGCGGGTTCTTATAGCTTGGAAGCGTGTTTATTGAAAAGGAACTTTCGATTTTGTTAGTCATAAAAAGTATTATCCTCTTAATCTATGAAATCCACATAAAACATAATATAATAAAAATACCCCTTTGCGTCAATAAGAAATTAATTCCAAGGACAGTATGCCTATTTCCCGAGAAAAGATGTAGGGATCTTTCAGGGTCTCCTTTGCCAGATCAGATTGTGGCGCCGGCAAAGTCCGATCAAAGTTATGTGTTAAACCGCTCTGCCTGTTATAAAGATCAGTTTCTACCTGGTGGACCAATACGCTTCTGGACCATCCATTTTGAATAGTCTGTTGAATATACCATTCTCTCTTTTCTGCACCTTTAACTTTATCAATCAATATACAATTATGGAACCATGGGATTTGTGCAGCAACCTGCTGCACAAATTCAGAATCTGGATAAACCTCAGCAAACTTCCTCATATATTTCAGATTTCTTGAAGAAATCCCCTTCATTTCAGGAAATGATTTGCGCAAATCTGTAGAAAGCCGTTCGATTATCTTTGCACCCCAACCCTCGCTTTTTTGCCGCAATAATATCTCATTCCCTATTTCCCAGTAAAGGAGAACCATTTGTGCATTAACACTAAGGGCAGCCTTTATCCTGGATGTACGTATTTTCTCTTTGAGCCCCTTGAGAAAATCAACATAGGATTTAGTCTTCGTAAGATCTGTTATCATGGAAAAATCCTTTCATTAGACATCTTGCCCGTAAGTTGTCTTATCTTCAGCAACTGTTGCCTGCTTGGGACGTTCAGGCAGTTGAATATCTATACGAACCTTTGCTCCCAGAGCTTCAGCAACCCTGCGCAACATGCTCAGGGAGTGGCCTTCATACGATGTTGATTCAAGGCGACTGATCTGTTGTTGAGATGTTCCCACCCTTTGGGCCAGTTCCTTCTGAGATAAACCAGCCTTTTTACGCAAAGCAGCTAACTGCAAAGCCACGTCCCAGGCCTCGCCGGCCTTCTGGTAGCGTTTGGCAAAATCAGGGTCTTTCAACTGTTCTTCAAGGTATCTATCAAAATTAGTTTTTCGTTTCATACAGGACATCGCTCTGAACTTGTTTCATAAAACTCTATAGTAAATTCCATAATCAGTCAACATCAATATTGGTGTATTTATTTAAGCGCTCCTATAACTCTCTAATCGCCTTTGTTTCATATTCTTCGATCAGGCCTTCATCGGCAAAGCTGAAGTAGCGGTTGTCTCCGATGATGATGTGGTCGAAAAAGCTGATGCCGGTTGCTTTTGCCGCCATCATCAGGCTTTTTGTGAAAGCCTTGTCATCGTTGCTGGGTTTTACCGCCCCGGATGGATGATTGTGGGAGACTATGATCGATGGGGCATTATATCTGATGGCCGCCTGAATAATATCGCGTATATATGGATTCGCCCTGTCA
>DFBI01000041.1 GCA_002367335.1 Syntrophaceae bacterium UBA3084
GCCTTTCTGTCATTTGTTTCTGTTATTTTAATCCATTGATGTCGTTTCTTTATTTATATCTTTACCGTTTCTTCCTGCATGGCCGAATAAAATCATCTTATCGGTGTCCCCTGAGGGAAAACCACGTCTTGTGGTCATTGTTATTGGTACCCTGCCGCAACGGTAACGTATTTGTAACTACTCAGCTAGATAGGTTGAAAGCCTGTCGAAGGAAAAAGAAAGTGCGAAATTAATTTTTTTCGTGTTTCCGTACTTTCGTGAGAAAAAATATATCTTGTTTAATCCCGGCTTGTCCGGGTTAGAGGAAAGATTCTGATTATGAAAAAAATGCAGGTGTTGCAAACCGTGACAATTCGTTTTGCGGGTGATTCCGGCGATGGTATGCAATTGGTAGGCGATCAATTTACTGTGGCTGTTGCCCTGGCGGGAAATAATTTACTGACTTTACCGGATTATCCGTCGGAAATACGCGCACCTGCCGGCACTTTATTCGGTGTATCCGGGTTTCAAATACAATTCAGCAGCGGTTCCGTCCATACGCCGGGTGATACCCTCGATGTTCTTGTGGCAATGAATCCTGCGGCGCTACAAGTCAATTTAAAACAGATGAAAAACAATGGCATTATTATTGTGAATACAGACGCCTTTAATGAGCGTAATCTGGAATTAGCCCAATATGGATCAAATCCCCTGAAAGATAATTTGCTTGATGGATACCAGGTTTTTCAGGTTCCAATTGCGTCATTGAACAGGGAGGCTCTAAAAGAATCATCCCTGTCTCTTAAAGCGAAAAACCGCTCACGGAACTTTTTCGCCCTGGGGATTGCATACTGGATGTTCAACTGTTCGCTGGATAATACACTAAACTGGATCGAATCAAAATTTGAGAGCAAACCGGATTTAATTGATGCAAATAAAAAAGCGCTGCATGCAGGATATGATTATGCCTTGTCTGCAGAAGATTTTTCAACTTACTATAAGGTGGAAAAAGCGAATAAAAGGCCCGGTAAATACCGCAATATTACCGGTAATAAAGCGGTTGCGCTGGGCATGATAACTGCTGCCCGGAAAGCAGATAAGAAACTTTTTCTGGGCAGTTATCCGATTACGCCCGCTAGTGATATTTTGCATGAGTTATCAAAACATCATAATTTTGATGTGATAACTTTTCAGGCCGAAGATGAAATTGCCGGAGTCGGTTCCGCCCTGGGAGCTTCTTATGCCGGCGCCCTGGGTGTCACAACCACGAGTGCCCCTGGCATGTCCTTAAAATCCGAATTTACAGGATTCGCAGTTATGGCGGAACTTCCCCTTGTCATTATTAATGTTCAAAGAAGTGGACCCAGTACCGGTATGCCGACAAAGACAGAACAGGCAGACTTGTTACAGTCACTCTATGGAAGAGGCGGAGAGGCGCCCGTACCGGTTATCGCGGCGGCAAGTGCTACTGACTGTTTCAAGGCAACCTTTGAAGCATGTCGTATAGCCCTCGAATTTGCGACGCCGGTCATTCTTCTTTCGGATGAATATATCGCAAACGGCGCTGAACCATGGTTGATTCCAAATCTGGAAGAGGTCCCTGAGATTGAAGTTAAGTGTGCAACAAACCCGGAGAATTACCAGCCTTACGAGCGTGATCCCAAAACACTGGCCAGGATGATGGCTCTTCCGGGGACACCGGGTCTGGAACATTGTATAGGTGGCCTGGAAAAGGAAGACGTCTCGGGGAATGTTTCGTATGATCCTGAAAATCATGACAGGATGGTCCGCCTGCGTGATAAAAAGGTTAGAACAATTGCTGATTATGTTGACGATCCCGAAATCTGCGGTGAGCCTGAAGGTGATTTGCTGGTAATCAGTTGGGGTAGTACGTATGGATCTGTGTTCACGGCCATGGAAGAAATTCAGAATAGAGGTTTAAAGGTTTCCTGGTATCATTTGCGCTGGATACATCCTCTTCCCCAAAATTTGGGTGGATACATAAAGAATTTCAACAAAGTGTTAATACCTGAAATAAATCTTGGGCAGTTGATTAAAATAATACGTTCAGAATATTTAGTCGATGCAAAAGGTTTCAATAGCGTCAGAGGCTTGCCTCTGAGAGTAAGTGATATTATCGAAGCAATAGAGGCTCAATTGGAAGGATAAGGAATGGCTGGTGAATCAAATAGAACAGAAAGTATGCAATTAGCGCCTGATGATTTCACATCTGGTCAGGAGCCGCGCTGGTGTCCAGGATGCGGAAATTATTCGATCCTTGCCCAGATGAAAAAAGTGTTACCTGAATTAGGGATTCCAAAGGAAAAATTCGTGTTTGTATCAGGCATTGGTTGTTCGGGCCGGTTTTCCTATTATATCGATACATATGGTGTGCATTGTATTCATGGAAGGGCGCCCGCTTTTGCAACCGGTATTAAATTAGCTGCTCCCCATCTCAAAGTATTTGTTATAACCGGCGACGGCGATTGCTTGAGCATAGGCGGCAATCACTTTATTCATCTTTGCCGTCGTAATGTTGATATAACTTTAATTTTGTTCAATAATCGTGTTTACGGGTTAACAAAGGGACAATATTCGCCGACTTCGGGAAGAGGACAAATTACCAGCTCTTCTCCATACGGGTCGATTGACAATCCCTTCAACCCTGTGCGAATGGCATTGGCAGCGGGGGCAAGTTTTGTTGCCCGAACGATAGACAGACTTCCAAAACATCTGGCAGCAATTCTCAAAAGGGCTGCTGAACATAAAGGCACTTCTTTTGTCGAAGTCTATCAGAATTGCACCATTTTTAATGATGGCGCTTACTCGGACCTCACTGATCCGGAACGAAGAGAGGATAATGTACTTTTTTTGAAAGATAAAAAACCTTATAGCTTTGGCAAAAATTCAGATAAGGTATTGGATTGGACCGGGAATGATTTTAAAGTTGTTAACATATCGGAAAACAAGAAACAAAAAAAATTAATCACCCATGATGAGTGTGCCGGGCATCCCGCAATGGAATTTATGCTGGCCAGCCTTTCTGAAAATCAATCTATGCCCACGCCAGTAGGCGTTTTTAGAGATATAAAAAGTGACACTTATGAAGATATGCTGAAAAAGCAGATTGACTCTGTCGAGAAAAAGAAGGGCAAGGGTGACCTGGAACAACTCCTTAATTCAGGTAATACCTGGGTAGTTGAATAGTTGATTTTCTCGTATCACTGGATTTGTAAGCTCGCCAATTTTTTCAATACTTATGGTAACGACATCGCCATCTTTTAGAAAAATGGGTGGTTGTCTGGTAAAGCCTACGCCTTCCGGAGTGCCCGTCAGGATAATAGTCCCTGGAAGAAGTGTCATAGAACGGCTGAGATCAGATACGATAGTGGGAACGTCAAAAATCATATCGGATGTAGATGAATCCTGAAGTGTCTCGCCATTTAGAATGGTACGTATCCGGAGATTATTTGGCTCCGGAATGTCATCACGAGTTACAATACAGGGACCGATCGGGCAAAAAGTATCAAAACTCTTTCCACGTGCCCACTGTTTCTTCTGAAGGCGAATCTGCCAGTCCCGGGCGCTTACATCGTTGGCACAGGTGTATCCCAGGATGTGACCCACTGCATCCTGAGGGGATACATTCTTTGTTCTCTTGCCGATAATGATGGCAAGCTCCGCTTCGTAATCGACCTCATCGGGACCCGCTTTGGGAAGAATAATGGGTGACATGGAGCCGATAATGCTGTTTGTGCCCTTGATAAAAATAACAGGGGTATCGGGATATCGTATGTTAGTTTCGTCGGCATGCCCGCGGTAATTGAGTCCAAGGGCAAGAATGTTGGGTGGCGAAACAGGTGGAAGAATCTTTTCTATCCCTGCCGATTCCCGGGTTATGTGAAAGACTCCGAAAATATCTCCCTCAATGACATAGGCGCTGTCCGGCCGGCTTTGGTCGAAAACACCGTACAGGATATTTTTTTGCTCAGATTGAAAGCGAATGAGCTTCATTTATTTTCTCCGTAAAAGGCAAAATATTTTGTATCTACTCAGGTAGGCACAGCGGCACAAAGAATAAAAAAGTAACAACCAACACCTCCTGTAGTCTTCGGCGAGCCTGCGACGAGCTCAGTCGAGTCTTCGAGCCGCCAAGCGTATCATAATAGTAAACCAAATATGCTTTGTGCCTTTGAGCCTGAGTAGTTACTATACGTGACGGGTATTTAGCTTATTTTTTTGCCTGCATTTTTCACCGAAACATCGTAGATTGCTTCCAAGGCAACCTTCACTGCCGCCACCGGGCGTGGCAATTTCATTTTTTCAAAGCGCTCCGCAAACTTATCATAAAGGGAGCCCTCGGTTTCCAACTGGACAGTACCCACAAAACGGTAACCCACACGCGTTTTAGGATCAACAACCGCAATGGCTACCCTGGGATTCTCTTTTAAATTTGCGTACGTACGTCCGCCCACCAATTCCCCAAAAGCCAAAGTAGAATCATCAAGCACCATTACCGAACCCTTGGGCCCGATGTTAGGATACCCTTCTTTTCCTGCGGTTGCTACCATGCATAGCCCCGCTTTAATTAATGCCTTCATTTCCGCAGTTATTACTACCATTACTTTAACCTCCTGTCTCATTTTAATGTTTCCCTGACACCGGACAACCCGGAATTCAAACAGGATATATTTATCACGAAACCACGAAAAAAGACATTTAATTAAGTAAACAAGTTTTCGCAAGAGAAATACCAATGTTATGATATACCATGTGTGAAAACAGATCTTGACTTTTTGTGAAACAACATATTTGAAGTCGTTACAAGAGGAAAGTAAATTTAATGACGAATCAGGAAAAATCAATGAATTGAGTCTTTCTCAAAAGAAGAAAGCAATGAACTTTGTAGAGCAGTTTTTAACATGAAAATGGAGGGGTAAAGTGTTACCCTGAAAACCTGATTTTTCCCGGATTTTTGTTGCACATTAACAGATAGTTGATACACTATACACAACATGCCGGAAAACTCCGCGGATTTGAGGATTGTGCCGGGGAAATCAATGCCGAAATCGCTTTCATAGATGAATGGTGCAGATCTTAACCTGAGATTCAAATGATCGTCAAAATCTTATATTTGACAAGTTCGTAAAAAGTCG
>DFBI01000017.1 GCA_002367335.1 Syntrophaceae bacterium UBA3084
ATGTGTCATCCTCGATGAAGCGGATGAACTTTTACAGGAAGGGTTTCTCGAGGACATCGAGTTTATCATGTCCTGTATGATCAATAAGCATCAAACGCTCCTCTTCGCCGCGACGATGGATGACGATATCACAAAGCTATCTCAAAATTATCTGAAGGATCCTCAATACATCTCTCTTATCAAAAAGCGGGCGGCGCCGGTAAGTATCGAGCACTATTTCACCTATCTCCACCCGAATCGCAAGGGAGCAGAACTCACAAAATATCTTGAGGGAGAAGATGTCAGCCAGGCAATCATTTTCTGTAACGCCCGCCATAAAGTTGACAAGCTATTCCGCGATATGCGGAAGCACTATAAAGGCATCGAGTATATACATGCCGGGCTTAGCCAGAACAAGCGTTCTTCCATATTCAGGCAGTTCAAAACAAAGAAGCTACGCTATCTCATTGCCACAGATGTCGCCGGGAGAGGGCTTGATTTTACACATGTATCCCATGTGGTAAACTGGGATTTACCAGGCAGCGGAACACAATATACTCATCGTACCGGGCGTTCCGGGCGAATGGGTAAAAGGGGCCGGGCCTTTTCCCTTGTGATCAAGAGTGATCTTCCAAAGCTCCGTGAGATTATCCGCACGAAGAAGATTACCCCCCGCTGGATCGGGAAAAATCCGCTTCAGGGAAACGACACGCTCCAAAAAGAAAAACCTAAGGCGGTAAAGCCGCAAAGGCCAAAGGTAAAAGGTCAAAGGTAAAAGGCTAAGTAACTACTCAGATTATCGGGTTCACGGTTAGAGAACTGCTAACCTTGACGGAATCGTAAAAAGTCGAAAAGTACCATTTTTCGTCATTCCGGCGAAAGCCGGAATCCGATAATTTCAATATGTTCTGGATGCCGGATCAAGCCCGGCATGACGTTTTTGGGACTTTCAAGTAACTAAAATTTACAAAATCGCCATAACTTATTGATACTTCTTAACATATGCCAAGTAATACACAAATTTAAATAATGCAAGTTACTTCCAATTATAATGTCCTGACTCGTCGAGGCATAGCGGAGCTTTTTACGAAACCATCAATCTGGGAAAGAGCCTAAAACATGTTACCCATAAATTTGTCGTACACCTGAAATGTTCTTTCACCTTGACAATTAACCTGAAAGTTGGCACATAGTTTGTTCCTAAACGTATCTGCCATGTAAGTTTAAAATATCAGAATAATACTATTGGGAGAGTTTGAAGAATGAAAAAACAAAAGAAACTTTCAAGGGGAGTAGCTGTAGTCGGGGCAGGCATGTCCAATTTTGGCATGTTCAAAAATAAGGATTCAAAAGATCTGTTTGTTGACGCTTTTAACGAGATGATTTCATCCGTGGATAAAGGTGTGGATCCCAACGAGATAGAGGCTCTTTATCTCGGAAACTTTACAAACGATTTTTTTGTGCATCAGGGACATTGGGGACCTATTATTTCCGATTTGGTCGGGATTGCGCCAAAACCCTCAACAAGAACAGAGGGAGCATGTGCATCCAGCGCACTGGCCTTTCGCGAAGGTGTATTTGCCATAGCTTCAGGATTTTACGATATGGTTTTGGTAGGTGGTGTTGAAGAGATGTCAAAATGTACTACTGAAGAAGTCGCTGAAGGATTGGCCCTGGGGACATATCCCTATGAAGGCAATGTTGGATTTACGTTTCCGGGAGTTTTCGGAGTATTAGCAACTGCCTATTTCGCGAAATATGGCGCATCGCATGAAGATCTTATGAATATTACAATTAAGAGTCATGAAACCGCCCCTCTGAATCCGAAGGCGCAGATTAAATTGACCATACGTGACATAATGAGAAATAAAATGGTAAAAGCCGAAAAACAGGGAAAACCTGTACCCCAATGGGAGGATGAAAAAGCCTTTCTCCGGGATCCGGCTGCAAATCCCGTTGTTGCCTGGCCAATGAAACTTTTCGATTGCTGTCCTATCAGCGATGGCGCATCATGTATGTTACTGGTGGCCGAGGATATTGCCAGGAACTTTACCGATGATCCTTTATATGTAAAGGGAATCGGCCAGGGTAGCGGCAGGGGATTGCATGCTGCCGGTGACCTTACATCTATGGAAGCAACAAAAAATGCGGCCCATGAGGCCTACAATATGTCAGGACTTACTCCGGCAGACATCCAGTTTTCCGAAGTGCATGACTGTTTTTCCATGGCGGAACTCCTCCACATAGAGGATCTGGGGTTTTTTAAACCTGGAGAAGGATATAAGGCTATTGCAGAAGGTTTAACGAAGAGAGACGGATCTAAACCGATCAATACCTCCGGCGGGCTCAAATGCAAAGGTCATCCTGTTGGAGCAACCGGAGTGGGCCAGCTTATTGAAGTATGGAAACAGTTGAGAAATGAAGCCGGAAAACGTCAAATTCCAAACAAGGACTTAAGAATCGGAGCAGCTCATAATCTGGGAGGCACGGGGGGTACTTGTACATTCACGATTCTTGAAAGGAGATAGACTAATGGAAGAGAGAACTTTTAGCGATATATCTTTTCGGCAGTATCTTAATGAAGACAAACTTATGGGTTCCAGATGCAAGAAATGTGGAGCCTTGTATACGCCTCCCCGCTCATTATGTATAAAGTGTTATGGCTCGGAAATGGAATGGGTCAAAATGAAAGGAACAGGCAGACTTGCTGCGTTTACCTGCATAACTGTAGGTCCCAAACTTATGATTGACGAAGGTTTTAACAGAACTAATCCCTATTGTGTGGGTGTGGTAGAGTTGGACGAGGGGACAAGGGTGGATGCGCGCATTGAAGGGGTAGATGCAAGAAATCCCGAAACTATAAAAGTGGGAATGCCGCTGCATGTTGATTATCTTCATAGGGAAGAAGGAGCTAATCTGACAACGTTTCTCGCGTTCAAACCAGTGTAATCATCAAATAAGATGCGTTCGTAAAAAGCCAACCAAAAAACTCCCTCTCCCTTGATGGGAGAGGGTAGGGGTGGGGGTGAGAATACCGCTATTTCAAGTAGTTATGTTCCCCTCCTCTTTATCCCCTCCCGCTAGGGGAGGGGAAATCCGACTTTTTACGAAACTGTCAAATAACACTTGTTCAATATTGAAAAAGGACTGAGTGGTTACGATTCACATAGCATTATATTTTTAGTGCGGGGAGTAACATGGTAGATCTTAAGTATTTGAAGAAAATAAGTCTTAGATCGAATCCGATAATGCAAAAATTGTTGGCGACATTTTTTTTGGCGCCTAATTATCGAATTTTTGCCAATGTAGATATTCAAGTGGAAAATATAGAAAAAATTCCAACGGATGAAACGGTCATTTTCGCCATGAATCATACTGACAGGTTTAATTATTGGCCGTTTCAGTATAAACTGTGGACAATGAAGAATCTTCCATACACAACAGTATGGGTAAAGGGGAAATATTACAGAAATTATATTCTTGGAAAGGTCCTTGATGCGTGCAATTTAATTCCCGTTCCATCTATGGGATATCTCATCGAAGAATTTTATAAGAAAAAGATAGGCAAAAGAATTGATAAGAGCGAATACAGAATAGTAAGGGATATGATAGACGGCAGTCACGAAATAGGTGCAGCCTTTCAAAAAATCGCATCGGAAACAACCGGTTTTCTGAAGGATAATTTTGTTGAATATTTAAAAAGCTATCATGAAACAATTATGGATCGGGTTGCTGCATTAAGTAAAAGCGCCCTTTTTGAAAAGAACCTTAATCTGATCATCTTTCCTGAAGGAACGAGATCTCTCAAGTTGGGGAAAGGCAGAACAGGCCTCGCTCAATTGGTGCTCGATACAGGGAAAAAAGTTGTTCCCGTAGGGTGCAGTAATTCTGACCAGGTCTATACCGGAAGTCTTCCTGTTGCGAAGAGCGGTAAAATTATATATCGGGTAGGAGATCCTCTCTCTGTTGAGGATCAATTAAAGAAATATAGAATTAAAGAAAGATTTAAACTGTTCTCAAGGGAATCTCAGGACAAATATAAGTCACAGTTCGAAGAAGTAACACGTATCATTATGGAAAGTATCAACTCGCTCGTCGATGAAGGATACAGGTAACTACTCAGGTTGTCAGGTTCAAGCCTGCCCTGGCACGACTTGATGCGCATTCCCGGCACAATCGCACTTAATGTTGCACCCGGAGTTTCTACGCAATGGGACCGGGAAGCCAGGTCTGGGCCAGGGGTTCACAGTTAGGGAACAATGAAAACCTGGTAAAGATATTGAGGTCTGGTAAATAGCGCTTTGTTTGACGCGAAAAATATGCAAACTGACAAAAAGCAAATCTCTGCCCAAATCAAACCTTGACCTTTGAACCGTGAACCTGTGCAGTTACAGTTTCTTTTTGTATAATAATGGATATGGTTAAGCCTGCATTGAAGGTTGCTTTTCACCAAGGACTTTAAATATCTGTATTAGTTTGCCCTTACCTTTGGCTTGAACCGGTTCGAGCTTAGTTAGTTCGAAAAGGTTTTGGACTTGATTATAAGTACTTTCCGAGATAACGATCTGTCCCGCCTTTGCTGCCGGGCAAATTCCATGTGCAATGTTAACGACATTACCGATTACCGAGTAACTCATCGTACGGGTAGAACCGATATAACCCGCAACAAGATTTCCCGTGTTAATTGCAATACCAAACTGGATTTGTTGTTGGCCTTCTAAAGCGCGGTTTTTGTTAAATTCCGCAAGTGCAGATTGTATTTCTATAGCGGCATGAATGGCACGTGCCGGGTCGTTGTCATGTGTTACCGGCGCTCCCCAGATTGCCATTACCTCATCGCCGATGAACTTGTCCACTGTACCTTCATGGAGAAATACAATATCAACAATTATTTCGAAATACTCGTTGAGTATCTTAAGAACTTCCTTTGCGTCTGTTCTCTCACTCATTTTGGTGAAGTTGCGTACGTCGGCAAACATTACTGTCGCCACGCGGTTCTCGCCACCCTTTTCTACCTTTAACTGACCGGAGACAACCATTTCAGACAAGTCGGGCGAGAGTAACCTTTGAAAACGCTCACGGGTGGCGGCATCTTTCTCGCTTTTCTTCAAAGCCTGATTACGTTCGTTCATAACAAATTGCGCGTGAGCGCCAAAAATAACGAAAAGGCATAGAACTATCATACGTGTCCAGCTTACATCTGATTCAGGTGTGACAAGTAACTGAAATGGATTAAGGCCGGACTTTGCTACGAACATATTAAAGAAGGCTTCAAAAAACCAGTAGAAAGCGCCAAGAGCAAATCCAATTAATACCATATAATCTGTTATAAGAACGTGACTTTTCTTTGTATTCTTCATATAAGGCTACTCCTGTCTCCAAAATCTTGTTTTCTGATAATGCTTGTACAATACATTGAACCCCTTTATCTTTCAAGAATATTCATTGTTGATGAACTCGTAAAAAGTCGTCACTCCGG